>LVBU01000210.1 GCA_001603185.1 Thermotogales bacterium Thermo_02
CTGCTATGTACTTATCCATACCACCAACATCAATTTCGCTGTCAATATGATTCGATGTTCTGTGGGTAATGGTAGCATTGTACTCACCGCAGATATGGCATACAGCCTTTTTTTTCAGGACTTCATCAGCTATCGCCATCAAGTTCGCCGTTACTGGAAACGGGCGGTGTTTGTAGCTCATGTCAAGACCCACACAGAACACGTCGATTTCACTGAAGATGAGCTCCTGGACCACGTCAAGTAGTCCGGTATCAAAAAAGTTTATCTCATCAATGAATATCGCATCCAGCTTCTCGATCTCGTCGCTTACAGTCCTGAGAATCTCTTCAGATGTCTTGACATTTACCGCTGGCATCTTCTGACCTGTGTGACTTACGACATGATCCATCGAGTATCTATCGTCTATAAACGGCTTGAAAACCTTGGTTTCTTTCCTTCCAAGAGTGTATATTTCTATCATCGAAAGAAGTGTTGAAGTCTTTCCAGAGTACATTGGTCCAACGACTACTGTGAGTTTGCCTGCCACGAAAGGCCCCCCCTTTCCAATCTTCTCAATGAACTATTCTGCTAATGGCGTACTCCGGAAGAGGCAGATCGGTCATGCAATAAGCCGAGCTTTCTTCGACCGCCCTCTCTATTGCCCTCTCGACTGGCAGACCTTCCAGAAGAAACCGCGAGAAGAACGCTCCAAAAAGATCTCCGCTTCCGAACTTATCTCTTCCCTTTTCGGGAGGCGGAAAGACCTTGCCTCTGTATAAAACGCCTTCAGAAGACGCTTTCACGATCAGTTTCGCACTGCCTTCTCTCAATTTCATGTAGTCGTTTCCGATTATGAAATCAAACCCTTCCAGGTCGGCGATATCCCGAAACTCAATCTGGGGAGAAGGGTCCACGATCTTCGCACTTGACTCCAGTGACGAAACTGAAACCGCTGCCTTCAATCCAATTTCCAGAGTCGCATAGACCAGAGCAAAGCTCTCGCTTCCTATCAAACTCAAAACCTCTTCCGACAGGGTTACCAGAGAAGGTCTCTTCACGGCAAGAACGTCCATCCCCCTGTAAACAAAGGTCCCGCCACTGCAGTTCCTGTTCGCCCGCAATGAATCGAATGGCCATTCCCTGTTTTCTCCGGGTTCGAAGCAGCTGATAAACAGGACTTTGAAACCGAGTTTCGAGAGACAAAAGGCAACATTGAATGCGGACCCGCCCGGTCTGACAGCTATCTTTGCCCGATGACCGTAATCGATAATCTCGACGTCTTTCAGATAACCCCCGACTACGAGTATCCTGTTGTTGGTGTTCTTACTTAGTTCTGTATAACCTGTCACCGGCATCTCCTAAGCCCGGAATGATGTAGGCATGATCGTTGAGCCGTTCATCGAGAGAAGCAGTGAAGACCTTCACATCCGGATGATTCTTCTCGATAAATCGCACGCCTTCTGGAGCCGCTATAAGACACATAAGCGAAATTTGCCTGCCTCCAGCCTTTCTAACAAGCTTCAGGGCCCACGAAGAGGAGACTCCGGTTGCCAGCATCGGGTCAAGAACGAATATCTGGGTTCCATCATCGATTTTGGGAAGCTTCGAATAATACTCGACTGGCTGTATCGTCTCGGGATCGCGATAGATACCTATATAACCTACCGAAGCATTGGGCATCAGGGACAAGACGCCCTCTACCATGCCGAGTCCGGCTCTCAGTATCGGTACAACTGTAACCTTCTTGTCCTCGATCATTTTGCCCGTCATCTTTACTAGTGGCGTCGTTATCTCTTTCTCATAGGTTGGTAGATGTCTGGTCGCTTCAAATGTAAGCAAGAGAGTAATCTCTTTCAATAACTCTCTGAACTCCTTGGGACCGGTCGAGTCCTCTCGCATAATCGAAAGCTTATGCTGGATCAACGGATGGTCCGCTATGGTGAGTTGCTTAAACATCAATATCACTCCTGCGAACAAGGTCCGAATACAATGGGAATCTCTCAGTGAGTGCCTTCACGTCTGCGATCACGTCTTTTACGACATTCTCATCGATCTCTCCCTTTTCGCCTGCAACATTGTCTATGACTCTTACAATGAGCTCTGCTATGATTGGCATTTCTCTCTCTGTCATGCCTCGCGTAGTTACTGCGGGAGTACCGATCCTTATGCCACTGGTAACGAAAGGTGAACGACTCTCTCTCGGGATAGTATTCTTGTTGACAGTAATATCCGACTTCTCAAGAGCCTTTTCCGCAGCCTTTCCGGTTACATTTCTGGCCGTGAGGTCAACCAGGAAGAGATGGGTATCGGTTCCTCCCGACACTATTCTCAGCCCGTGTTCCTCAAGAGACGAAGCGAGTCTTTTCGCATTGTTCAAAATATCCTGCTGATAGGCTTTGAAACTGTCGGCAAGAGCCTCGCCAAACGAGACTGCCTTGGAAGCTATCACGTGCATCAGAGGACCACCCTGAGTACCGGGAAACACCATCTTGTCGACCGCTTTTCCTATCTCCTCATCATTTGTCAGTACCATTCCTCCACGCGGCCCTCGAAGAGTCTTATGAGTTGTGGTAGTGACTATATGGGCGAAATCAAGAGGGTTGGGGTAAAGACCTGCTGCGACTAATCCGGCAAAGTGTGCCATATCGACCATAAGAATTGCACCGACTTCGTCGGCGATTTCCCTGAATGTCTTGAAGTCAATTATTCTTGAGTAGGCACTTCCTCCGGCAACTATAACGGCAGGTCTATTTTCCAGAGCAATTTTCCTGACAATATCGTAGTCTATTACTTCTGTCTCTTCGTTAACACCATAAGCGACGACATTGAAGAGCTTGCCTGAAAAGTTTACTGGAGAACCGTGGGTTAGGTGACCGCCATGGCTGAGCGACATACCCATTATCGTGTCGCCAGGATTTGAAATTGCAAGATAAGCGGCCATATTGGCTTGAGAACCTGAGTGAGGCTGTACATTAGCAAAACCGGCATTGAAGAGACGCTTAGCTCTATCACGGGCAAGGTTTTCAGCTTCATCGACGAATTTACAACCGCCATAGTACCTCTTTCCAGGATATCCCTCTGCGTACTTATTGGTCATAACCGAACCCATGGTCTCCATTACCGCTTTCGAAACAAAATTCTCTGATGCGATCAGTTCCAGTCCATCTTCCTGTCTTTCGAGTTCCTTTACCATTATATCGAACATCTGTCTGTCGGCTTTTCTAAGAGATTCCCACATGACTAATCCTCCTGTATGATAGGCTAGATGAACGCTTTCCCTAGAGAAACATCAAACGGTGGTCTTAAAACTCCCTTTTCGGTTATTATACCGGTTATGAGACTCCAGGGAGTAACATCAAAGGCGGGGTTGTAACACTTTACCCCACTAGGAGCCAGCTGTGTTTCTCCGAAATGAGTTATCTCCCTGTTATCTCTCTCTTCGATAGGTATAGCTTCTCCATCCTTGCATGAAATATCTACAGTGCTCAAAGGCGCGGCAATGTAGAAGGGGATGCCGTGTTTCTGGGCGAGCACTGCCACAGAGTAAGTTCCAATCTTGTTTGCGGCGTCTCCGTTTGCAGCTATCCTGTCTGCACCTACCACGACCAGATCTATCAGACCCTTTTTCATTACCCATCCGGCCATGTTGTCACAGATAAGGGTAACGTCTATACCCGATTGCTGGAGTTCCCAGGCAGTCAACCTCGCTCCCTGCAAATAGGGACGTGTTTCGTCGGCATAGACTCTGACTCTCTTGCCGGTTTCAACGGCAGCCCTTATTACTCCCAGAGCCGTTCCATAATCCACGGTCGCCAGGGCTCCGGCGTTACAGTGCGTAAGTATACCGTCCCCATCACGAACTAGGTCTGCTCCGTGCATTCCAAGCCGTTTGTTTGTCTCCACGTCTTCTGCCGCTATCTTCAATGCTTCAAGCTCCAAGATATTTGTAGGATCTTCTTGGGCTGAATCAAGACAAGAAATTAGTGCTTTCTCCATACGTTCAAGCGCCCAGAAAAGGTTTACAGCAGTTGGTCTGCTTGAAGCAAGCCTCTCCTTTACACGCCTCATATGAACCACTCCGGCAGTCTTCCAGTCTCCACTGAATTCCCTGGCGCCAAGGACGTACCCAAAAGCCGCGCTGGCACCAATTGCCGGCGCACCCCTGACCGTCATATCTCTTATTGCACGGTAAACGTCTTCGTGATCAGTGCATTCAACATAGATTTCTTCAACCGGAAGCTTCTTCTGATCTATAAATACTACTCTATCGTCTTTCCATTCGAGAGTTACGCTTTTGAAGCGTGCCACTATTCACTCACCCTCTGGAGCACGCTTTTGACCATATTCCTGTATGCTTCTTCCAGCTCCGAACCCCTGAGATGAGTGGTGATTCCCTGGCCGCTATCCGCCATGCCCACCAGTCTTGGATCGAACGGAAGATTTGCCAGAAGAGGAATCGAATGACTCTTTGAGAGACGTTCACCACCGCCCTGCCCAAATAGGTTGATCCTCTCTCCGCAACCAGGACACTTCATATATGACATATTCTCGACAAGCCCAAGCGCCTTTCGGTGCATTGTCTTCACGAGATTTATCGCGCGCTTCACGTCTTGAATCGCAACTTCCTGAGGTGTGGTTACTATCAGGGCACTCACATCGGGAAGAGTTTGAAGTATAGTCAGAGGTTCATCACCGGTACCGGGCGGAGAATCGATAACCAGGAAATCGAGTTCTCCCCAGGCTACATCCCCGAGAAACTGGTAAATCGCCGTAGTCTTCATGGGACCACGCCAGACAACGGGCGCTTCTTCTTCAATAAAACTCGAAATGC
The DNA here is from genome assembly GCA_001603185.1 of Thermotogales bacterium Thermo_02. Classification (GTDB taxonomy): domain Bacteria; phylum Thermotogota; class Thermotogae; order Petrotogales; family Kosmotogaceae; genus Mesotoga. Next base: position 4,811 of record LVBU01000210.1, read on the forward strand.
TCATTACCTTGAGGTTCGGCAGCACTTCGGGAGGAAAGATCTGTTCCTCTATTACTTCCGGAGTCTTTTTTAATCCTACCATTCTTGATACGTTAGGTCCATGTAGGTCTACGTCCATAAGACCTGTCTTAAAACCTTCGTCAGCGAGAGCAAGAGCCAGGTTAACTGCGACGGTCGATTTTCCCACTCCACCCTTGCCCGACATAACAAGAATCTTGCTCTTTATCGTCTTGGTGTTGTCTCTTATCTTTATCATCGTCTGAGCCATTTCTTCTGAATTCAAATCTCGTCCTCCTTATACTCTATCTTCATGGTTATCTCTACTGCCTTCTTGAGCATCGCGGAAACCGAGCAGTATCTCTCTTGAGAGAGGCTTACCGCCTTTTCGATCTTTTCTTTGGGAAGATCTCCGCCGGAAAAATGATAAGTGAGCTCTATTTTTGTGAAGACCTTTGGGTGCTCTTGAGAGTATTCATAACTGGCATCGATCCAGTAGCTATAGTTTTCGACTTTCATCTTGGAGAGAATGGCTACTACATCCATAGATGTACAGCCCATGAGTGCGGCCATAACCATTTCCATAGGTGTCGGAGCAGAACCGTCTCCTCCAGAACTCTCTTTGGCATCCATATAGACGTCATGACCGGAAGGTGTTTTTGCATAGAAGGCCATCTTACCGATTCGCTTCAATTTGTACTCCATTCTCACACTCCTCCAAAAAAAAGGGGCTCTAAGCCCCTCTCTTCAGTTACCGGCCAAGGCCGACTTCGCTATCTCGCAATACTCTTTGAAAGCACCGAAATCCGTTACCGCAAGATCTGCAAGCATCTTTCTGTTGATATTTACCCCGGCGATCTTCAAGCCGTGTATCAAATCGTTATACTTCGTTCCCGCCATTCTGGCACCGGCATTTATTCGTGTAATCCACAGTTTTCTGAAGTCTCTTTTCTTAATCTTTCTACCCGCGTACGCATACACTCCGGATCTAATGTAATACTGCTTGGCAAGCCTGTATCTCCTGCTCAGTGCGCCCCTGTAACCGCGCGCGGC
>LVBU01000211.1 GCA_001603185.1 Thermotogales bacterium Thermo_02
GTATATCCTCCCAGGCCAAAGAATCCGGCCGTACCAAATGAGAGCTGACCGGTTCTCAGCATCATGTCCCAGCTGAGGGAAAGGGTCATGAAAGTGAGAATGGTTATGGCTACACTTATGAAATAGGCGTCGGTAAAGACCGGCAGCAGAACTGCCGCAATGAGGAGGAGCAGTATTACCGAGTATTTTATAGTCTTCATAGGGCAAGCCTCCTCATCGATCTAATCGATATAACCGCTATCAGGACTCCAAAGAAGACAAGATCCGACCAGCCAGAGTAACCTGGAATCGACTGGACTATCGCTTCTCCAATTCCCAGAACGATACCGCTTATGAGTATCCCGGGAAGATTACCCAGTCCCGCCATAGCTACCAGACAGAACGATCTCATTGTATATGGGGCTCCCACCATTGGAAAGATTGAAGACCTCGGAAGCATAACGCCGGCGACTATACCCAGAATCGCTATGGAAACTCCGAATACAACGAGATAGACAAATCCGATATTTATCCCGACTATCTTCGCTCCTCTCGGATTCTGGCCGACGGCATATGTTGCCTGACCGAGCCGCGTCTTCTTCAGGAACAATTGAAAACCTATAAGCACAGCAAAAGCGAAAAGTACATAAAGGAGTTCATAAGTACCGAAAGTGAAGTTCGCAATGGTCATAGACGACGACGCGTAAGGCACATAGACGTTTCTGGGTCTGGACGTCCATATAACGTTTAATGACTCGATAAGTATCATCGAAATTCCAAAAGTCAGGAGCAGTTGGTTTAGATGTCCCGATTTCAGTACTTTGGTAATTGTGAGCTTATAGACAAGCACGCCCACGCCGAACAGTATAAGAGTTACGGGAACGATCGAGAGCAGGGGATCCACTCCCAGGTTCATGAAGAACATATAGGACACATATATGCCCAGAGACAGAAAATCTCCGTGAGCAAGATTCATGATACCGACAACTCCCAGCGTCAGGGAGAGCGGTAATCCGATAAGTGAGTAAAGGCTTCCTCTCTGAATGCCATAGAGAATTGCATGCGGTCTCCATAGCGCTAAGAGAGCAATCGCGGTAATCAGATATATCAGTTTGCTATTTTTCTTCCAGAAAGCACTCTTCTCCAAGTCTTTCACCACCCAGTTTCCTGCTTTTTTAGAAAGTAAGGCCGGGCCGAAGCCCGACCTTGATTTGCTTATCTACCTTCCCACTTGGGGAACGGGTATTCCGGTTCGGACGTCTTGAGTTCCAAAGGCCATATTACTTGCTGTTCACCATTCTGCCACTGCAGAATCTTCTGCGCTGTGAATCCCTGGTGTTTGATCACATTACTCGGCGAGATGGTCAATACTTCACCGATAGGAGAATCGTATTCCAGTTCTGCAAGAGCCTTTATCAGAGCGGCTTTCTCTATTGTTCCTGCCGCTTTGATCCCTTCAACAAGGAAGTAGATATTAGTGTAACCCAGAGGAGCGAAGTAAGTTGCAGGCTCTTCTTTGTATCTCTCAATATAGGCGTTCCAGAAATGCTCGGCTACCGGGCTTACCTTGTTCAGAGTGGGCGCCCACATTCCGTAAAGAGTCACGCCTTCTGCAAGGGGAGAATCACCAAAGTGTGCAGGCCAGCCTGGAGGCGCTCCCACAAAGAGTTTTGGAGCAAAACCTATTTCCTTTGCTTGCTGAAGAATCGGCAGAGCGTCGGCGTCATAACCGGCCCAGATGAAGAGATCCGGGTTGTATGCCTTTGCCTGCTGGAGCATAGCCCTGTAGTCTCCGCCGCCGAGTGCGGCGCTCTTGAAGGACTCTCCTCTGAAATCATTTATGACTCCTGCCCAGGTTCCCTCTCCCTGTGCCGCCAGCTTCTGGAGAGCGATATAGGAATCATAAGAGGCTGTTCCGAAGCCACCCTCTTCATAGGCAAGGAAGATCCTGTCAGTTGTGATCTCCGGGTAGGCTGCCACAATGTCAGACCAGCCGCGACCATAACTCTCTCCCTGCTGATAGTCCCACGGATGAAGATGGAAGTACCAGTCGGCGGTCGGACCGACGGCGTTTTCACAAAGGTAAGATGCTGCGCCGATCCAGATTGTAATCTTCTGGTATCTCTTCATTATCGGGATTTGTGCTAGATGCACTCCGCTGCTCATACCACCGACAAAGAAATCTACTCTGTCAACAGTCGCGAGCTTCTCAATGGCTGCGGCTCCCTTTTCTGGCTTCAGCTCATCGTCGATTACGATCAGTTCCAGCGGTCTTCCAAGAACGCCACCTGCGGCGTTGATCTCCTCCACTGCCAATCTCATTGCTTTTGAAGCTTGATCCCCGGTTATGTCGCCCAGAGGCACAACTGCTCCGATCTTAATCGGGGTAGCTGCGATGGCCATCATAGCCATAACCGCAAGAACAATTGCCAGTAAAAATACTCTTCTCACTTTCTTCCACCTCCTGTTGGATTTCTCTTTCAGAAACACTGGTTTGGTGAAGTAGCAAACTTAAAGGAATGCCTTACTATTATCAAGGTACTTTAATCAATGCATTTTCTTACGATCGCTCAACAACTTTTTACGATTATTGCCGTTCCCATACCTCCGCCTATGCACAACGAGGCCAGACCATACTCAAGATTCCTCTTTCGCATTTCGTAAAGCAGGGTAACAATGATCCGGTTGCCCGAAGCGCCTATCGGATGACCCAGCGCAATAGCTCCACCGTTAACGTTTGTTCTCTCAAGCATCCACTCCTTCGACACGTTGAAGATCTCGTTGAGCCCTTTCAGTACCGAAAGTGATTGTGCCGCAAAGGCTTCATTCAGTTCAAATAGCTGTATGTCCTTAAGAGAAAGCCCGGACTTCTTTACGGCTCTTTCGATAGCAGGGACGGGACCAAAGCCCATGTAAGCAGGGTCAACACCGGCCTGTGCGAATGAGATAATCTCTGCCATAGGCTTGAGTCCATATTTCTTAACGGCTTCTTCGCTTGCGAGGATTGTTGCGCTCGCCCCATCGTTTATGCCTGAAGAATTTCCTGCCGTTACACTCCCATCCTTCTTGAAGGCCGGCCTTAGCTTTGCAAGAATCTCTCGTGTCGTCTCTCTCGGATGTTCATCGGTGTCAAAGATTACGTCTCCCTTTCTCCCCTTTATTACTACCGGTGTTATTTCATCTTTGAACCTCCCGGTAGCTATTGCTTCTTTTGCCCTGTTCTGACTCTCCAGAGCAAATTCATCTTGCCCTTCTCGACTGATCGAGTACTTTTCGGCGAGGTTTTCGGCGGTAACTCCCATATGATAGTTATTGAAAACATCGGTGAGGCCGTCTCTTATCATATGGTCTATAAGAACACCGTTGTTCATTCTGTATCCATATCTTGCTTTGTCAAGCATATATGGGCTGATCGACATATTCTCCATTCCTCCTGAAAGAACCACGTCGGCTTCACCCATCATTATGTCTGAAGCTCCAATCATAGTTGCCTTCATTCCCGAACCGCAAAGCATATTCACAGTGTAACCCGGTTTCTCTACGGGAATACCCGCACCGATGGAGACCTGTCGTCCCGGTCCCATTCCCTGATTTGCGGTTAGGATGCAGCCCATGATCCCTTGATCAACAGCTTGCGGATCGATTGCCGCTTGCTCGATCGCTGCCTTTGAAGCGATTATCCCAAGCTCTATTGCCGCTACATCTTTAAGAGCTCCACCAAAAGTTCCGATCGCTGTCCTCTTTGCTCCGACTACAAATACTCTCTTCATCGACGTCCTCCTATATCAATCCAATTTCGATGGCTTGCTTGCGAAGATCGGATCTGAAATCCGGGTGTGAAATCCCCAAAAGCGCCTCTACTCTTTGAAATACATTCAGACCCTTAAGCCTTGCTACCCCGTACTCAGTTACCACATAGTCTATGTCCTGTCTCGGAACAGTTACTGGAGAACCATATGGAAGAAGGGGAAGAATAGTTGAAACAGTTCCGCGCTTGGCAGAAGAGCGAAGCGCAATTATTCCTTTACCATCCTTTGCCATTGCCGCCCCCCTGTGTGTATCTAACTGTCCGCCAGTACCGCTGTAATGGCGCGTCCCGATAGCTTCAGAACAGACCTGACCGGTGAGATCGACTGTGATCGCAGTGTTTATCGAGACCATCTTTTCGTTCTGCGAGATAACATAAGGATCGTTGACGTACTTTCCACGCATGAGAAAGACGGCAGGATTATCCTCGATAAAAGAGTACATTCTTCGCGTGCCGAACGCGAAAGTCGCGATAAACTTCCCGGGCCAGAGCGTCTTCTTTCTGTTCGTCACCGCACCCTTCTCGAAAAGATGAATCATTGACTCTGTGAGCATCTCCGTATGTATTCCAAGATCCTTCTTGTTCTCCATAAGCTTTGCAACGGCATTTGGAATACCGCCTATTCCGATCTGAAGAGTCGAACCGTCTTCGACAAGATCGGAGATATGACCGGCAATCTTCATCTCAATCTCGTCAGGATCGGCATCGGGTAATTCGGGAATCTCGAAAGTATTGTCAATTACATAATCGACCTCGCTTATATGGACCTGAGTATCCCCGTGAGTTCTGGGAGCCTTCTCGTTAACCTCCATGATCACAAGCTGCGCATTTTCGACCATATCTCTCTCGTACACATTCGACAGAGAAACTGTCATGTAGCCATTTCTATCCATAGGAGAAGCCATACCCCAGAATATGTCCGGTTTATTAGCCATTATTCTTTCCATACCGGCACTGTGAAGATTGTTTGGGATATATGTGACAGTCCTTAGCCCCTTGCTGACGGCCTTTCTCGCTCCGAGTGAATGAAACCAAGATTCATTGAGGAACATACCTTCATACTCTTTTTCAACAAAGAATGGATACTCTCCTATGTTGAGACATGTCGCGACTGCCACATTGTCGACATCCTTTATTCTGTGGATATTCTCCAGAAGACCGCGGGCTTCCATGCATGCCATGCTCGTTACTACCTTCGTGTTGCTTTTTATGTTTGAAAGGGCCTCATCGATAGTTATGAGTTTCTTCCTGTAAGTTTCATGCCAGCTCAAATGCAAGCACCTCCATAACCTTTAGCCATAAGAATTGCCAGTTCCCTCAAGTAATCATTCCACTCCGAAGAGTTCTTTCTTTCGTTGAAGAGCAAATCCAGACCCATGAAATGCCCCACGCCCATGAGGAAGACTCCCAGGTCCCTCAAGTCAATCGGCCTGATATCACCTGAGGACTTCGCTTCTTCCAGGGCGTTTATATATGATGTCAGAAGGCGCTCATAGTAGAACCTTCCAGTTTCAGGCTGTACGAACTCCGATTCCCTGACTATGTTGTAGAGTTCTTTGTGCAGATCCATAAACTGAAGGAAGGCTTTATACGATCTCATCTCCATATTCAGCCTTCCAGAAATGCCTGCCGACGCGGTTTTAAGTGTTCTCCTAAGATTTCGGTTTGCCTGCAAAACTAGCTCCTGAAGAAGCTTCTCTTTGCTTTCGAAGTAAAGATAAAAAGTGCCCTGGCCATAACCTGCGCTGCTGGTTATATCGTAGATTGAAGTCTCGAAGTATCCCTTTTGTCCCATAAGCTTCTCGGCGGCTAGAAGAATTGCTTCTTTTGCCTTTGAGTCGCCCCCGGGCTCCAACCTCTTCAAGTCGAATTCCAGAGAACCTTCGTCGAAATCCTGCGAGTTTATGAAACCACCAAGCGTGAACTCAACCAATGATTTCACCGTGGAATCGGGAACTCTCGTTCCATTGTAGACGATCCAATAAATCGCTGCGAATCTTGAACTTCCGACAAAGAACCACTTGAGAGGCAAAGTGAAATTGCTCTCTCTCATCAATGCAACGGAAAGCGCCTCCTGATAAGTCCTGTCTACAGAGTTCTCAACTTCCGGAAACCTGTATTCCGCTTCATGGAAGGCCATGAACTTTCTCTTGGAATTCCACAGAATGTCGAAGACAGATCTATAAAGATTGAAGAGTCTTTCCCGCGGTTCAGAACCACTTATCGAACTTAGAACGCTTTCGAAGTCTATCTTTATGTCCTGCACTATTTCTTTAAATACCTGCTCCTTTCCAGAATAGTGCCGATAGAACGCTCCGTTAGAAAGCCCACAGGTTCTACATATGTTTGCAACAGAGGTCATCTCAAAGCCCAGGCGGCTGAACAGCTCTTCGGCCGCCTGCTTTATCTGGAGTCTGGTTCTCTCGCTACGAGAGATCGTCAAATGACTAGTCCTCCGTCGACCCCTATTACCTGACCAGTTACATACGTTGATTCGTCGGAAATCAAGAAGAAGTAAAGATCTGCTACCTCTTCGGGTAACCCCATTCTCTTAAGCGGTATCTTCTCTTCGAGATTCTGAATAATCTTCTCGGGTATCTTTTCAGTCATTGGTGTCTTTATGAATCCCGGAGCGACTGCGTTAACCCTTATCTTTGCGCCTTTGCGGGTCAGTTCTTTTGCCCAGGTCTTTGTCATCGCTATGACTCCGCCCTTGGTTGCCGCATAGTTACTCTGCCCGATATTGCCATAGACCCCGACTACTGACGACGTGTTGACTATGGAACCTGATCCCTGGTCAAGCATAACGGGGGCGACAGCTTGAGTCATATTGAAGACACCCTTGAGGTTAACATCTATCACCAGATCCCAATCTTCCTCTTTCATTCTCTGAATTAAGGCATCCCTTGTAACGCCAGCGTTGTTTATCAATCCATCGATACGACCATACTTCTCTTTGATGAAACTCACGAGTTCTGCAATTGCCACACGATCGGTAACGTTCAGTTTCTTTGGAGCAACTTCTCCCGGAAGCTCGGTATACTCTACACCAAGTCTTTCCAGGCCTGCATCGTCCATGTCACAGGCAATAACAATCGCACCTTCCTTTGCGAACTTCTCGACTGAAGCCTTGCCGAGACCACTTGCAGCTCCGGTGATAATTACAACCTTTCCTTCCATTCTCATTTCTCATCCTCCTGATCTCTTCCCCACTTCACTGTCGTCGCAGCCCATACGAAGCCCAAGCCCGCTCCCACCATGACTATCAGGTCTCCGCCCTTGATCTTGCCGCTTGCCAATCCCAACTCGATCGAGAGTATCTGATCGTTCTGTCCGAGATGACCGTATTCATCAAGGTAAGTGCTCTGGTTCTCGCCGAGTCCGAGTTCTTCGAGAACGGCAAAGTGAGCTGATTTTTTGAAGTGAAGTATGGCAAGATAATCTATGTCTTTTTGCGAGTAACCACTATTTTGAAGAGACTCGCGTATAACTCCGTAGAAATTCGGCATTGTCTTCTCGCCGAGTCGCTTTTTGAAATCAGCCGCATCGCCAGTAACGTCAAAAGAGTATCTGGCAACGTCTTCACTTTCCATTGGCCACTTCATTGAACCTCCTACAGGAACAACGCAATCCTCTGAAAAGGAACCGTCACCTTTGAAGGCTGAAGAGAGAACTATATTCCTGTCGTAGTTCTTCTTAAGCAAAACCGCCGCTCCGCTTGCGCCGATGTCCAGCATAAACGAGGTAGCCGGGTTCTTCAGATCGATAAGATCGACGTTTCGGTAACCGCTTACTAGAAGGACTGTGCTAACATCGTCCCTGGCCAGCATGATACTCTTCGCGATATCGATTCCTGCCATCATCGAACCACACATAGCTTCCATATCAAATGACCATGCTCTTCTGGCACCGATGGCTTCAGCGACTTTCAAACCGGCGAGCCAGCATGGATAGTCTTTATGCTGCGCTCCGTTCCAGATAAGCAAATCTACCTCCATTGGATCTGTAGCAGCATTCTGAAGAGCTTTCTTCGCGGCTTCGATACCCATTCGACTTGTTGTGTCACCCTTTCCGGGAATCGGTTTGCGTTTAACTCCGAACTTTAGGGCTATAACATCTTCGGGAATGCCGGTAGCCGCAGATAGCTCTCTTGCCGTTACAAACTCCTGAGGAGTGTATGTCCCGATACCGGCTATACCAACTTTCGACGTGAACTGCAACAATATCACCTCTCGATCACTTCACACATAGTGATTCATCTCTCATTTATGATAGATGAATCATCTCTCACTTTAAGCATACAGAAGTTAACATAAATCTGTAAACACTATCAGGGCTGATTTTTTGCTCTTATAGTCGATGTAGACTCTTTAGAGCCCTCTAGTTTG
>LVBU01000212.1 GCA_001603185.1 Thermotogales bacterium Thermo_02
GAAAGTATGGGGCAAACCTTATGTGTCCGCCGTTTGTGCAGGCGGTCGAGCAGTTCAGGGAAGAGCTCGGCCTTTACGATAGGGGCTTCTTGGTTATAGAAAAACAGATGGTCGAAGATATTTACGATATGGAGGAAGCCTCTGCAGGAGCTAGATATCTACATGAAACTATGCTGGAAATCGAAGAGAAACTTCAGAGAGTCAGCGACAGTGTCAGAGTCCTAGTCGGGGGAAGCTGTCAGATATGCAAAAGGTGTGCGGCACTTGACGGAGAAAGCAAATGCCGGTTTCCAGATCGTTCGAGAGTTTCACTCGAAGCTCTGGGAGTGGACCTGTACGGTACAGCTACAAACATAGGATACAAACTTCCTTATGAGAAGAATGCTATACTCTGGTCCGGACTGGCTCTCTACAGCTTTCGGAGGCCATGAGTCTAGACTCGGATGACTTTGAAAAGAAAAAGGGAGAGACTCGCAGTCTCTCCCTTCTTCAAAAAAAACTTCTCAGAGGCCGAATCTTATTTGATTCCAGAGATCGTTGTATATTCTGATATCTCTGCCGAGGTCTCTTATTAACTCGGTATCTTCAAGATCTTCGGCAGTGTAGACCGATTCCTCTTCCATTAGTTCTCTAGCCGGTACATTTGGAGACGGCAACAGAAGGTTGTCCGAAACAAGTGCAGCCACTTCGGGTCTAAGGATGTAATCGATGAAAAGGTGAGCGCTATCGATATTCCTCGCTCCCTTAAGAATGACGAAACTGTCAATCCACATAGTACTTCCCTCTTCGGGTATGAAGAAGTCGATATTTTCAAGTTCCTCTTCGGTCGCGTCGTAGAAAATATTCTCTCCGTAACCGTGGACGACCCAGAATTCGCCGGAGATAACACCTTTGGCAAAGAGTTCGTTATCGAATTTCGCGATATTGCTCTTCCACTTCAAAACCAGATCTCTCGCCTCGTTAAGCTGCTTCAAATCAGTGGTGTTTACTGAATAGCCGAGATACTTCAGCGCTGCGCCGAGCACCTCTCGCATATCATCTAGCAAGGTCATCTTTCCGCGCAGTTCGGCCATTTCGAATATACTCCAGGATCTCGGATAATCCTGAAGGTACTTAGTATTTACGGCGATTCCCGTAGTCCCTACCATATACGGGATGCTGAACCTGTTCTGTGGATCGTAGTACATCTTTTCTATGACAGCGGGGTCGATATTCTCAAAATTCGTTATCTTCGACCTGTCGATCTCAAGCAGCATATTCTCCTTTATCATGATACTTGTGTAATCGGCAGACGGCACAGCCAGATCATAGCCTCTCGCACCGGCTCTCAACTTTGCGAACATCGTCTCGTTGGAATCATAAGTATCGTATGTAACACTGATATTGTATTCCCTGGAGAAGTTCGTTATTACTTCCTCGGGAATGTAGTCGGACCAGCAATAGATCACGAGGTTGCCCGAACCGAACGTCAGAATAGAAACCAGCACCAGAAATACGCAGACAGTTATTCCTTTCAACTTTCCACCTCCTAAAAAATCAGTTTTCTAAACTTGCTTCCAAAGAAAGACACAAATAATGTTCCGATAAGAAGCAGAGTCGATAGTGCATTTATGACTGGAGATACTCCGAATTTGATCATCGAGAATATCTTCAATGGCAATGTTGTGGAGCCGGGGCCGGCAACGAAGAAGGTTATGACGAAGTCATCTATCGACAGAGTAAGGCTAAGTAAAAAGCCCGCCATTATTCCCGGCAGGATCATCGGCATCACTACTCTGGTGAATACCTGGTAACCCTTGGCCCCGAGATCTCGGGCCGCTTCAACCACAGAGTAGTCGAAGTCTTCCAGTCTTGTCATAACGGTGACGGTGACATAAGAGACACAGAACGTGACGTGAGCGAAGAAAATTGTCAGAAGGCCGAGAGGCATTCCGATCGCGACAAAGAATATGAGCATCGATACGCCCATGAGTATATCAGGTATGATCAGGGGAGTATATACCAGCACTCCCAGGTAGCCCTTCAGTTTTGACTGATACCAGTAAAGAGCAAGTGCGGCAAAGGTTCCGATGATCGTTGCCGCTATCGATGATGATATGGCGATTATTATCGTGTTGAGAAAGGCCCGCCAGATGTCTGTCTGTCTGAAGAGCTCTGAATACCACTTTAGTGTAAACCCGGTCCAACCGACTCCCTGCCTGGCGCTGTTGAAAGACAGCACAACGAGAGCGACTATGGGCAGATAAAGAAAGACAAAGGCAAGCGTTGTGACGGTAAATGAGAAACGGCGTCTGCCGAGTACCTTCTTTGTCTCCATCAAACCTCTTCCTCTCTCATATAGACCTCTCTTATCTGAGTTCGCCTCTTGTGCTGAACCTTGTTAATGCGCAGATAGACTAGCAACCCAAAAGTAGAGATCAGGAGGAATATCATCGATATCGCCGATGAAGAAGGCCAGTTCCGCGCGACCGTAAGTTGTCTCGCGATCAGATTCCCGAGCATCGCGCCCTGTGTCCCTCCGACAAGGTCCGGTATAGCGTATGAACCGAGTGCGGGAATGAAGACAAGGATGATTCCCGCTCCGATCCCGCCCTTTATCGCAGGTATCAGCACTTTCCAGATCGCCTGTGTTCTCTTGGCTCCAAGGTCCATAGCCGCTTCTAGAAGCTTGAAATCGAACTTCTCGATCGCGCTGTAAAGCGGCAAGACCATATAAGGCAGATACATATAAACGATGACCAGTATGACTGTACCAGGTCTGTACATAAGGCTAAAAGGCTCTTCAAATCCAATAGATAGAAGAAAGGTGTTGATCACTCCATTTCTGCCGAGAATAACCATCCAACCGAAGATTCTCACAAGAAAGTTCGTCCAGAAAGGGACTATGACTAGCGTGAGGTACAGGTTCTTTTTTCTGGAAGTCGCTATGAAGTACGACATTGGCAGACCTACTCCCAGACAGATAACGGTGGCGATCAGGGATATCCATACCGTTCTCCACAATATCTGCCAGTAGCCGGCGTTACCGAGCATCCTCGCGTAAGCTTCCAGAGTGAATGGCAGTTCTACACCGCCGTAGATGCCGGCAGTCAGAAAGCTATAGGCTATGATTATCAAATAGGGAATCAGAAAGAAGACGGTAAGCCAGAGCAAACCGGGCATCGAAACGAGAATGGCTGCCAGGCCTGATCTACTCTTCAAGAGGAACACCGCCCGGTTCGCGCAAAACATAACTGTCGTCGGCAAACCACCACACATAGACATCGTCTTTCCAGGCAATTATCACTTCGTCAAGTAGATACCTCACGTGCTGCTTAAAAGCCTTGAGCATATAGTCTCCGATTGCGACTGTGTATTTTGTCTGGCTTCCGAGATAGATAGTTTCATCGACCCTGCCTCTAAGTATGTTTATCTTTATCCCTTCCGGTGCGATCGGTCTTTCCTTGGTTACTTTCACCTTTTCCGGACGCAGAGAGACCTGTATCTCCTGGCCGGGCTTTACCTCCATATCCTTGTAAAACCATATGTTCCCGAATCTATCTGTGTTGAGCAAAAAGTACTCCTCTTCAACTTTGTCGACGGTTCCGGTAAAGAAATTTGTCTCTCCTATAAAGTTTGCCACAAAGGGGTTTATCGGGCTTTCGTAGACTTCGAATGGAGTTCCGTACTGAATAACTTCCCCCTCGTTCATTACGGCAACATGGTCGGATATAGACATGGCCTCACTCTGGTCGTGCGTTACATAGATGAAAGTGATGCCAACTTCGTCATGTATTGTGTCGAGCTCAACAAGCATATGCTGACGAAGCTTTGCATCGAGTGCCGCCAGAGGTTCATCCAGAAGGAGCACGGTAGGTTTGCCCACAAGAGCTCTGGCTATAGCCACCCGTTGCTTCTGACCGCCTGAGAGCTGGGAAGGCATCTTTTCCACATGACCGTTCAGGCGAGTGAGTTCGATCATCTCTTTCACTTTACGCCTGACTTCGCTTTCGCTTTCCTTCCTCAATCTCAGACTGAAAGCTATATTCTCAAAGACGCTCAGGTGAGGAAAGAGCGCATAGTTTTGAAAGACGGTGTTCACTTCTCTTTCGTTTGGAGGTGTGCCGATTATGTTTTTCCCGTTGAGAGTTATGGTACCGGAAGAGGGGTCTTCGAAACCAGCTATCATTCTTAATATCGTGGTCTTTCCACAGCCTGAAGGACCGAGAAGAGAAAAGAACTCACCCTGTTCTATCTTCAAAGAAACGTTGTCCACTGCGGTAAAGCTTTCATCGAAAACCTTGGTAACATTGGAGAGGACAACGGAGTAATCTTTCAATTCATTTTCACCTCCAATTATCGGCAAAGCAAGTATCAGTATAACCCACAATGGCATTACTGTGTTGAAACAAATTTTACCCCGGAATGGCGAAAACCAAAACGCTTGCCATTATGGAAAACAAGACAGCCAGGGCAATCCTCTTCACGATTCTCGAGTATTCAATTTTGAAATAATCGCCCGTTAGGACGAGACAGAGATGCACGGGCGAAACCAGTATTCCAACAATCGAAAAAGTGTAAGCAAGTACAACTGTAGAGAGTGTACCATAACCGTTGCCCATACTGAGAATCAAAGGCAAACTCAAACCGACCGATGCCTGAGTTACACCGGTTATGAAACCCATAAGAAAGGGTAGGAGTATCACAAGCGTAAGGGGTGGAATTGACCAGGCAATCAACTCTTTGCCCATAGCCTCGGGGATACCGGCCATCTCGACAAGACTCTTATAGAAAAAGACTGTCAATAAAAGCAAAAAGGTCTTATACTTAAGCGAAGAAAGAAGGATCTTCTTCTTGTTCTTGTTCAGCAGAAAATACAGGACTGCAGTTCCCAGAACCGATAGCCAGCCTGGCTGATTGAGTATCACAAGAACTATTACCGCAACGATAGGCCAGGCGGAAACAAGCAGTTCCTTCATCGCGTAGGAGCTGTACTTAAGCCTTATTGGCCGGCGTATCATCAGCAGATAACCTGAGACAAGGGCAACAGCTCCGACTGGCAGCAGCCACAAGACCAGAGTGTTTATGCTTATGGAGGAAATGCCTGCCGCGATAACCATTGCCGGATAGAGAGGCCAGAAGAACTCCATGCAATGCCTGAACCAGTAGTTAAAGACCATAGCGTCCTCATCGGTAATCGAAGCGTCCGATCTTGCGAGATCTCTTACCATCGGGGCAGAGAACATCGCTCCTCCGGGCATTGGCAGCAGTCCGATCACTGCCGGCATAAGAGATATAGACACTCTTGGATCGGGGAACAGGCGTTCGACGGCTCTCACGAATCTTGTAGAGTTGCCGCTCTTGTCCATCGTCTCTCCAAGAAGATAGATCGAGAAGACAGTTATAATTACCTTCCAGAAGTTCCAGTCGGTTATCTCGGCAGCAAATGCAGAGAAGTAGATTTGCGGAGGAATCAACAGAATCAAACCGATGGCAATGACCGAGAAGAGAAGCG
>LVBU01000213.1 GCA_001603185.1 Thermotogales bacterium Thermo_02
GTCATACTCCGATACCAGAAACGGACTTCGGTTTAATCACCCAAGAATCCCCTGCCTTTAGGCATGGGGAGTGTCAAATTCTATAGATTACCAGAAAACCAAACACAGCAAAAACTACTTGATTGCTATCCAGACGTATCTGAACATGAATTGGCCAAGAAAGAATACTTGGTTGACTCGTACTTTGTTGAGCTTCGACAAAACGACCTGGGGTTACTTATCCGAAACGCGACTTATTGGTATAGTATCTGGTCACATCGGAGAAACTATCAATGGAAAGGTTTCTTGGAGGTTGAGTTGTGAGATAATCAAAAGATATCTCTGTGGTCTTATTGGATATGATCTACTGGAGGTAAGTTATGGTGAAGAAGGATAGTATTGTGTATCTTCAAGGTGAAATAAGGGCGATAGATAAGTTGCTGGAAGAGATTCCAAGTGAATCTGTAATAGAGCGTAGCGGCCTTGAAGCAAGAAAAAAGGAGTTGACTTCGCAAATTCGTGATTTAGAAACCATCACAGGCCGACAGGAATCATTAAGCCTCATGTTTCGAGGTAAACCTGTTGAAGGTAATAATGGCATCTTCGCTGACTTCGCTGCGAAAGCGTTGGAGGCTTTTACCGAGTCAATTGCAGCTCTTGGAGCGGATCAAGTTACTGTTGTCGGTTCGCGTGGAGCAATACTGGAACGACAGAAGTATAGAATGATAATCACTGGTACTGCTATTGGCTCTTTTGGTTTTGAACTTGCAGAGGCATCCAAAGAGAATACCCTACGTTCTACTTCTACCATAACTTCAGCTGTGGAGCAAGCCGTTAGGATTATCGAAGCTTCATCGAGTGATGATGAAGACCTTACTGATGCAGTAGCAAATATTAGTCCAAGAGCAGTGGAGACCTTCAGAAACTTCCTACAGGTAGTTGCAGATAATGAAGCCTACTTTCGTTTGGAGTTTAGAGACAAAGTTCGCGGATTCTCCAATACCGATGATGTTCGTAAGAGTGAAGAACGTCTTCGTCAAGACAATATTCACGAAGACGAGGTGATTCTAAGAGGTTATTTTCTTGGTGTTTTGCCTAAGCGTCGGACCTTTGAATTCGAAGTTGAGGAGAGTCAGGGAATTATTTCTGGAAAAGTTGTAGACAGCATTGAGGATGCAGCAATTATCAATGGCCTGATCGGGAAACTGATGGATGTGAAGATTCATGTAAGGCATGTTGGGAAAGGAACTCCGCGTTATTATCTTCATAATATCTAGAGGATTAATTGGGACTCCATTTTCTCAAGAGCGGTTCCTCTGACGCTGCGCGTCCAGGTTCTTGGTAAAGACCTGAGGTCAGAGGAGGAGAGGCGAGAGGTGTGAAGAGCGAATAAGAGTCGTCCTTTGATACGAGATCAACTTAGTCGGTCATTCTCTTGCTCCTAGTAAGGATCCCGGTATTTTCTCTCTTCCCGTCATGCCGGACCTGATCCGGCATCTCTGTCTTTCATCCTCAGAAAGAGTAAGAACAAGATCCCGTATAAGAGCACTACGGGATGACAGTGAGAAGAACGTCAGGGGCCGTCCTTCGACCAGCGTCCAAGACCGTGGACCCGTCCTTCGAAAGAGCAAGAGAGCAGTTCCGGCGCGCTGCGCCCAAGTTCTTCGTTCCGACGCTTCGCGTCCAGGTTGTTGGCAAAGATCAGAGGAGCATGAGATGAAGAGAGAGGGCGAGACGGAGAGCCGGGTCTGGGGTTTGGGGTCTAGGGTCTGGTAAGAACGAGATCCCGTATAGGAACACTACGGGATGACATTTGTGGGCTCCGAAAATTCTCGTCTTCTCGTGAGCGCAGCGAACGTCTCGATCTTTCTCATAACTCTCCACGCTCCACTCTCCACCGATCTCAAGAGCACACTCCCCACCGCAAGCGGGGATCCAATAGCAATAGCGGAAGAGCGGTACTTGCGAAGAACGGGGACAGAAATAAAGAGATTTGTCCCCGTTTTCGCTTTTGTAGAGGCTACACAGACAGTACGGGAGCATCAATGGATCAGACTATGCGTTAAATCGTTTATCAATCCTTTATTTCTGAGGCTCGTAAGCCAGATCAACTCCTCTCTGGAGAAGTAGCGAGATGTTTGTCATGTCTGTTCCGTCAGGTGTGAGGTCCAGTAGATTGTAAGAGATATCTACATAGTCTCCGGAATCTATGCCGGTATTGTTTACCAGAGGTAATATGCCTTGAATATTGTTATTGCTTACACTCATCCACTGCAAATTGATTAGGCCTTCAAGAGGCGAGATATCGGCTATTTGATTACTTGAGCATTCAAGATGAGTGATCTGAGTGAGAGGTACTAATGGGCTCAAATCAGTTATCTGGTTCCCGCCCACGAAAATCGCAGTGAGATTTGTCAGATACTGTAAAGGCTCCAGGCTGGTGATCTGATTGCTGTAGCACCAGATTCCCGTCAGGTGGCCGAGATTTTGCAGTGGACTTAAGTCGGCTACCAGATTATTCGAGAAGTCAAGGCTGCTAAGATAGACCATACTTGTTAGTGGCGTTAGGTCGGTGATGTTGTTCTGGTTCAGCCAGATGGTTTGAAGGTTCGTATTCGCTCCAAGGAATAGTATTTCGTTGTCTTCTAGATTCAGTCCCACCAATGCAAGACTGTTAAGGTTTGGGATTTGGTTTACTACGGATATGTCGATGATGGGATTTCTTCCGGTACTGAGACCCTGCAGATTTGACAACTGGGTAAGTATGGAGATATCCGAGATATTGTTCGTTTCAATGTTCAGATACTCGAGTTTTGTGAGGCTTGCAAGTGGTGTAATGTCTGTGATGTTGTTCTCGTTTATATTCAGATGTCTCACATTTACCAGGTTCCCTATACCCGTGATGTCTGAGATATCTCTCCATGAGGCATCGAAATGCTCTATTCCAAGCACTTCATTGGAGTATATAGGCTCTCCGGGATTCTTTCCGATATACTCTCTTACTCTTTGATCAAGATTAGGATCGGGGAAGAAGATTTCTTCTGGTTCTTCCACGGTGATTTGAAGAGAACGTTCGAGTTGAGTGTTCTCGAGCTCGGAGTGTGGAAAATCAACAAGAAGGGCGGAGATCACGAGCTCGTAGTTTCCTGCTTCGGGCAAGTTGAATTCGAAACTGAAATCCCAGTTCCAGATTTCTTCCTGCCAGATCGTGCTCCCGTATTGATCATACAGTATTGCAGTAATTGGGATCTGACATTCGAGATTCCCAGATGCATCTTTAAGTCTTGCCCCAAGCCATTGATTTCCCGAGTTCATGGTCACCGCGGTTGCATCATCTGATATCTCGTTAATCTCAACTCGAAGTCCTTCGAGAACATGCATGTCCAGTGTTTGCCCGGCCGATAGCTGTAACCCTTCTAGGTTTGAATAATAGAACGTTCCGTTTCTACAGACTCCGTAATGATAGCCCACAGCATTACAGGGCATTACGCGTATCATGATATCTTCAGTGTAGTACTGCGTCGATACCTTGTTTCTATAATCAAAGCTTATGCCAAGGTCTATCGATTCGTATAGATCGATGTTGCTTATGAAGTTTAGTGTTGCGCAATTCTCAAGCGACAAAGTGCAAACTGAAGGAATGAATAGGTTTTCTGCAAACCAGTGTCTTCCATAGTATGGATCTATGAAATGAATCATGTCGACGGAAGCTATGTTTCCATACAGCTTTCTTACTTCGGCGTAAGAGGTTACTGACTGAGTATCATAGAAGTCAGAGAGGAAGAATCTAGCCGTGACTAAACTAGAATCAGATAATTCCAGCCCGTTCTCATCGATGAGGGTTATATCTATGCGATCTGTAATGCTTGAGAGTTCTATGATGTTTGCTCCGGGGACACTGATGTTACCTTCAAGAAGGTATAGTTTTACTCCTTCAGGAGAAAGCGTCTCTACTTTCGCCATGAATCCCCAGGTCCCCGATTCGAGATGTGATGTGTCCAGGGTGCCTTTGTCTGCTCCGGTACTTGTCGATTCGTTTTCTCTGAAGAAGACGATGTTTACGTTCATAATCTTCTCTCCGGGAGCTGGCTTGAACCAGACGTAAGACTGATCATCCAAGTCCATCTGAGGTTCATAATCGATATGGGATACTCTGGACTGAAGAGTCTGAATATTATTCATGTCCGTCGAATCAGGTGTGAGATCGAGGTAGTTCATTCGTACGTCGAGATAGTCGCCCTCTCCAATACCCGGATTGTTCACCAGAGGCGTTATGTCTCTTATCTCGTTGTTATACAGGCTCAACCATTCGAGATTAACCAGGTTTTCCAGAGCGCTTATGTCTTCGATTATGTTGTTAGATAGGTCAAGCACTCTCAAGCTCGTCAACCCCTCTAGAGCCTGGATACTGAATATGCCTGCCGGTTGCTTATTATCTGCTGAGCGTGGATAAGTCATAGTTGGAATCTCGAAGAGAAGCGAGTTTTTCGGAAAACTCTCAGTTTGGTAAATCTGCTGATTCATTTCTCCAATCGCCGCTATTATATTGCTGCTAACATAGAGTTCTTCAAGGTTCATCAGATTTGCTAGTGGTGAAAGATCGGTGATCAAGTTATCGGAACATCTCAGGTAGACAAGCGAAGTCAGATTAGAAATTGGCGATAAGTCGTCGATAAGATTATTCCAGATGAGCAGATAACGAAGCTTATCCAGGTTTTCCAGTGGAGCGAGACTCTGAATCGCATTATCATAAGCAAATAGATACTCTAAATTGAGTAATCCCTGTAGAGGTGTCAAATCTGAAACAGGGTTTCTGCCTAGATCAATCATTCCTAGATTTGTCAGATTCTGGATTGCGAAAAATAGGGACAGACTCCATTTTTTGAAGAGCGGTTGTTCGTTCCAGTGCTAGGAGCTTTGTTCTTCGTTCGTAAGAGCGAGAAGAGCGAAAACACGAGATTAAGAGAGAAGACGAGACGAGAACGGGCTTGGGGTTTAGGGTTTGGTAAGAACGAGAACATCATTTAGAACACGAGATAAGGAGAGAAGACGAGACCGAGGAGAGAATTCTCGTCCTCTCGTGAGCGAAGCGAACTCTCGATCTCTCTCAACTCTCCATGTTCCACTCTCAACGGCCCTCAAGAGCACACGCCCCACCGCAAGCGGTCCCCCCCGCTCAAGCGGGGATTAAGATCAAGAGCGTCAAGATCAGCCCGCGGAGCGGAACTGGCGCGACGCAGTCGTACTGGCATCGCGTAACGATACTGGCCGCCGAAGGCGACTGGCAAAGGCGAAGCCTTTAACACCATCATTCACAGGAGGTCACAATGAAGGATTTCGGAAATAGATTGAGAAAGACGATGATAGAAAAGAACATGACGGGCTTCGAGTTGTCTCAAAAGCTCGAGGTCACGCCATCGATGATAAGCAATTACATTTCAGGCAGGCGCTTTCCGGGCTTTTATTCTCTCAAGAAGTTAGCCCAGGCTCTCGATGTATCGATAGATTATCTTCTGGGCTTGAATGAGGAAAAGACGATCGAGCCTTCAGGAGATAACCGGAAAGAAGAACATGATATTACAGAGGAAGAAGCGAAGCTCCGGTTTATCTTCGACTGCCTGACGGAAGGAGACTACAAGAAAGCAAAAGAGGCATACGAGAGCCTAAATACTTACGAACTGAAAGGTATGGCGCTTTATGAAACGGCGCTTCTCTCACTCTTGATGCAAAAAGAGAAGAAGGCGATAGAGCTCCTTGAGAGATTCAACACCTTCAATCTGCAAGAGAGCTGCGGCCTGAGCAAGCTCGGGGATATCTATTGTGCTTGCGGCGATCTCGAAAGGGCCAAAGATTACTACACGAAGGCGCTGAAGAGAAACGAGAAAGACAGTAAAGCAACAGAGAATCTAGGGGAGATAGCTATCTTCAAAGGAGAGTACACTGAGGCTTACTTCTGGTACGACAAGCTCGCAAGAGATTACCCTCTAGAGGCAAAGGCCTATCTCCGGATTGGCGAGATTCTTGGAGAGCTAGGAAGGTCACTCGCTTCGAGGCGAAACTTCCTCGCCGGAGTTATCCTCAACGCCTGTTCGAGAGAGCCGCTGGAGATAGCGACAGATACTTTCCTTGAAGTTCTCGGGGAAGAGATAAAGACGGAAGAGCTGATTGAGGCGATAGAAGCTGTCAGGAGGAATGGGGATAGAGAACGGAATGGCCAAGAACTCGGCCAGATAAGAGAGGAAGAGCGAAAACCCGTCCAGCGTCCGTCGTCCCAGACCGTGGACCCGTCTTTGGAAAGAGCGTTAAGAGCGGTTGCTCGTTCCGACGCTTCGTGTCCAGGTTCTTCGTTTGGAAGAGCAAAAAACCATTCTGCGGCCAGCGTCCAAGATCATGGACTCGTCCTTGAAGAGCGAGAAGATCATCGAGAACACGAGATTAAGAGAGAGGACGAGACGAGAACGGGTCTGGGGTTTGGAGTTTGGAGTCTGGCAAGAGTGGAAGAGCGAAGAGATTTTGGTTTTCTCACCTCTAACCTCATACCTCATACCTCTGATCAACGCGGAGACTGGCGTCTATTTCAAGACTTCGTCCATCGACCCGCTAATCCGGTTCCTTGTCTCGTACTCATAACGACTCTTTCAGGAGATGATCTGAATGAATGAACTTTCATGGCCTTTCAAGGCGCTTAATGAGACTCTGTTTCCCATGAGCGGGGGAGATCTTATCGTTATCGGCGGCTCTCAGGCGAGCGGAAAGACTACTCTGATGCTGAATATGGCGCTTAAAGTCGCGAGAGAGGGGAGGCCCGTCGCCTTCTTGAGCCTCGAGCGGTTCAGGAAGGACTTCAAGGCGAGGCTCCTCCAGAGGTATTTCGAGATAGATCTGGTCCATAAGGAAAACCAGAGAATGATCACCAGAGAAGAGACTCAGGAGCTCTTCAACAGGACAGTGGAGCTCAATAGACTGCCTCTTGAGATAAGAGACGTAAGCTACTGCGATATAGAGGGGATAGCCGAACAGATAGCGGGTCTGTATTACAGCGAAGAGACAGCGGTCTTCTTTATAGACTATCTCCAGCTTATAGACGGGCAGGATGTGGCCTGCAGGGTCTTGAAGGAAGTCGCAGAAGAGCTCGAGGTAGTCGTCGTGCTCTCTTCGCTGCTCCCGAGAGCGAGCAGACTTCATCAGGACGGTACTCCTCGGGTTGAAGACTTCTCGAACCGCGGGGTAGAGGATTATGCGGATACTATCCTGATGCTTCATCGCCCGGGAGTCGATTCAAAGGAGAGCAAAGAAGTCAGGGTAATAACGGCAAGAGACAGCTGTGTAGATGCCTCTTATACGAATCTGCT
>LVBU01000214.1 GCA_001603185.1 Thermotogales bacterium Thermo_02
GTCTGAGGGTTACGTCAGCATCTTTATTATACTACTTTTTCTCCAAGAATCAAAATCGCATTCACACTGGAAGAAGAATACTCTATATTCCTTTTTCTATGAGCGTTTCATACCTATGGCTACCTCTCTCATTCTGTTATGCAACCTGAGAATATCCTTGGGGAATGTGAGCGCCGCGATCAATAGAATGAGGCCGCAAGGCAGCCAGAAAATGGCGGAAACATTCATTGCAACTCCGAGAGAGCCGACCGCTGTCGCCAGAGTACCCGCGAAGAACTGACCGACACCGGTACCGAGAGAATCTGTGAGGTTGAAAACCGAGAAGATTCTTCCCCTGCTTTCCGGTTCGTTGATATTCATAAGCATAGTTTTCATATTTGGTCCGGTCATCGATGCAGTAGCCGAGGCGACCATTCCGAGAAGCCCGAGCATCAAGAACGCACCGGGACCTTCTACTGGAGGAAAGTTGAGCGCCGCAAGAGCGACGAAGGTACCGATTATTGTCGTTACACCGCTAAAGAGAGGCATATAGGAGGGTTTCTTCTTGTACAGCCAGCCTCCCAGTAGTCCTCCGGAGAAGATGCCTATGACATTGCCTATACCAAAGAATATGAATATGAGTGTTGCCGACTCCTTGGAAAGGTTCTTCGACGTCTCGAAGTAGTTGACGAGATAGTACGGAATTGCTCCCCAGGGAATAGTCCCGAGGATTCCCTGTACAAAAAGAACGAGATTGGTCTTCACTCTGAAGAGATTCAGATAATCCGACAGCCTGGCCCGGCTCCGGTAGACATATCCCTGATCGATCAAATCCCCCACGGCAACTTCTGCGGCTCCTCTACGGGGTTCATCTGCGAGAAAGTAGAATGCCAGCACCAGGAAAATATTCGGCAGAGATACGATTATGAACGGGGCGCGCCAGCCAAGAGTGGAGCCCGTGAATCCTGCAATCACCATTCCCACGATTGCCCCCAGAGAGATGGCGGTCGAAAGGAAGGCGTTGACTTTGGCGCGCTGAGATTCTTTGAATGTATCGCCCGCAAAGGAAAAGACAACAGGAAAGAGAGCACCTACACCGATTCCAGTCAGGGCTCGGGTTATGAACAATTGTGGGAAGGTCTGTACGAAAGCCGACAGGAAACAGGGAATCTCTCCAACGAGAACGCTCAGAAGAAGCAAGAGCTTTCTATTGTACTTGTCTGCCATGAAGCCCCAGGCTAGAGAGATCAGAGCACCAACGATTGTGAAGGAACCCTGTATAAGGCCTATGTCGGCCTTTGTTATGCCAAATTCCGCTTCTATCTCCCCGATATTAGGAGACATGACCATCTGATCGGCGTTGAGAAAGACCATCATGAAAAGCATCAGAAACAGGACGACTCTAGCCCTACCTTTTTTCATGCACTACCCCCCGTTACAGGAGTTCGTCTTTTAGGTTTGTGAACTCCTGAATCAGTGAATCCCTTTCTCTCCACTTTTCTCTCACCTTAACGAAGAGATCTAGAAAGACTTTCTGATCGAAAATGTATTCAAGATCCTTTCTGGCGGCCGTTCCGATCTTCTTAATCATAGAACCGCCCTTACCGAGTATAATCGGCTTCTGGCTGTTCCTCTCTACCACTATATCGGCCCTTATCTTCAGCAGGTCATTTTCTTCACTGAACTCCTGGATCACTACGCCGACAGAGTGAGGGACTTCCTGCTGGGTGAATTCCAGAATCTTTTCCCGAACGACCTCCGAAGCCATGAATCTGGACGATCGATCAGTTATATACTCCTCCGGATAGAGCATGTTTCCTTCTGGAAGACTGTCGAGGATTGCCTCGAGTAGCTTATCTACTCCTGTACCCGTCTTTGCCGAGATGAAGAATCTCCGCCTGATGTTTTTGAAAAGTCTAGAGGCGCTTTCCATAAACTCTTCAAGTCTTCTTATATCTGTGTAAGAATCTATCTTGTTCACGACAAGGAACACAGGAACATTGCTGCCGTTAACGTGCTTTGCTACAAGATTGTCCGACTCTCTGAGACCGTCCGTCGGGTCGACCATAACCAACAGAAGATCGGTTCCCGCAAGAGAACTCGTGGCAACTCTGAGAATGTACTGACCGAGTTTATGAAGAGGTTTGTGTATCCCCGGGGTGTCGTAGAAGACTATCTGTCCCGATTGTGTGGTATGTATACCGCCTATGCGATTTCTCGTCGTCTGCGGTTTATCTGATACAATCGCTATCTTCTCGCCGATTATGTGGTTTATCAGGGACGATTTTCCCACGTTGGGTTTGCCAACGAGGGCGACTATTCCCGATTTATAGCGTTCGATCATTTTCTTTCTTCTTCCAGAAGAAGAGAGAGATCGCCGATCTTCAAAAAGAGGCTGTCAAACGATTTCAGGAAGCCAAGCCTGTTGAGCCGAATGTCTTCCTGATCAGCCATGACAAAGACATCGTCGAAGTATCTGTCTATCATGGGTTTGAGATCTGTCAGCAATTGAAAGGCCCTGTCGAAATCATCGGCCTCAAGTGCATCGCTGACTTCTTGAAAACACTTCAAATAAGCGTTGAAGAGATCTCTTTCCGCCTGCTCAACGAACTTGGCTCCCTCGAATTGAGTATCTTGGTGTTTCTTGCTAATGTTGTGAACTCTCTGATAGGCAACGAGTAGGTCTTTGAACTCGTCTCTTTTGATGAAGTCGGCTATTGATCTTGCCGCTCTTTCTCCAAGGTAGGGAATCTTCCACCAGTTGTTGAGAGCCCTGGCGATGTTTATTGAATAGCCTTGATCTATTAGATAGGCTTCGTAACGCGTTTTGCAGAAAGTGATCAGCGCGGTGACGGCATTATCGTTGTTATCGCTAAGGGTTATGGCCGATAGCCTTATCAGCTCTTCGAGATCTAGTTTCCATCCCAGATATACCATAGTGTTGTATATGAAACTCATCTTGCGCCGAAGTGCGTACGGATCTTTGGAAGATGTCGGTATGTTGCCGATCACGAAGTTGCCCGCAAGTGTATCAAGCCTATCTGCCACTCCGACTACTGCACCTGTCAAGGAAGTCGGAACTCTCTGGTCTAAATAATGCTCTTCAATACCGACGGCCACTTCGTCGCTTTCGCCGGCTCTGAAAGCATATATTCTTCCCATGACTCCCTGGACTTCGGGAAACTCCTGTACAACTCTGGTGACCTGGTCGGCCTTTGCCAGTAGAGCCGTCCTTTCAATAGCTCTCAGCTCCCCTTCCCTTGCCTTGAGAAGCTTACCGATTTTCGAAGCGATGGCGGCGGTTCTCTGAGTTTTGTCGAACAGAGAGCCCAGACCGCGCTGAAAGAGTATCTCTTTCAATCCATCCACATAACTGTCAAGAGTTCTTTCGAGGTCCTTCTCGAAGTAGAAGAAAGCGTCTTCAAGTCTGGCATTTATGACGTCTTCATATCCGAGTTTGATATTTCCTGCGGGATCGTCTGGGCCGTCCTGAAAGGCGACAAAATTGCTGGTCAGTCTGTCGTTTACTTGAACCGGAAAGGTTCTCTGGTGATGCTTTATCGTAACGATAATAACCTCTGGTGGCAGCGTAAGATACTTCTCTTTAAACTGACCGACTACGGCGGTTGGGTATTCGGTGAGCGAGACGACTTCTTCCAGGAGGTCCTGGTCGATGGGTATAGAACCATTGAGCAGAGTCTCTACCCTTCTAATCTCAGACAAGACACGCGTTCTTCGCTCTTCTTCCTTTGCAATTACCATAGAGCTTCTGAGTATGTCAAAGTAATCCCCGGGTCTGACCTTCAACTCATCAAAGTAGAACCTGTGGCCTTTGGAAAGATTTGTTGAGCGTATTCCAAAAAGCTCGAAATCAATTATCTCATCGTCGATCATTGCTACTATCCATCTTACCGGTCTCACAAATCTGCGAGTCCCATCGCCCCAGCGCATTGGTTTCTTGAAGTCTATTGAAAGGATAGATTCGCTGAAAGCTCCCGGAAGTATTTCCAGTGAGGGCTTTCCCGAAATCTCTCGTTCGACGTAAACGTACCCATCCCTTACAGATGTCTGAGATAACTCTGCTCCATTGCTTTTCAGGAAACCGAGTAGAGCCTTTGTCGGTGTGCCGTCTTTGAAGGCGATCTTTTCTGAGGGCCCCTTCTTCTCTTCAAAGTAATCCGCTTGTTTGGAGGCAAGAGAGTCAATATAGATACCGAACCTTCTGCTTGCGATAAAGACCTCAAGGCCTCCATGATTTATACGGTTCATCTCGAGAGATTTCTCTATCCCTTCTTTTAGCTGTTTTCTGATAGCGGATACTTCACTTGAGGGAAGCTCTTCGACTCCGATTTCCAGTAGAACCTTATGGTCGGGCATCTGCTTCACCTTCTTGAGCGACGTAGGCCTCCGCTACGGCCTTAGCCATATCGCGAATCGACTTTATGTAGCTTTGTCTCTGCGAGACGCTAATCGCGTTTCGGGCATCGAGTAGATTGAAGGCATGAGAACACTTGATCATGTAATCATATGATGGTCTCACGAGACCGTTCTTCATGCAGAGATCAAACTCTTCACGATACATGCGGTAAAGATCGAAGAGCTTGGCAGTGTCTGCAACGTCGAAGTTGTAAACGGAAAACTCTCTCTCGTTTTGCAGGAATACGTCTCCATACTTAAACTCTTCATTCCAGTCTATATCGAAGATATTTGCTTTCTTCTGAAGATACATAGTTATTCTTTCCAGTCCGTAGGTAATTTCTAGAGACACCAGATCGACGTCGATACCACCGACCTGCTGAAAATATGTGAATTGAGTCACTTCCATTCCGTCTAGCCAGACTTCCCAGCCGACTCCCCATGCGCCCAGTGTTGGAGATTCCCAGTTATCCTCCACGAATCTGATATCGTGTTCGACCGGGTTTATTCCCAGAGCTTCCAGAGAGCCCAGATAGAGCTCCTGCGAATTGTCAGGATTGGGTTTGATTATTACCTGGTACTGAAAATAACGCTGCACTCTCATTGGATTTTCGCCATAACGGCCGTCCGAAGGTCTTCGGCTAGGCTGGATGAAGGCGACCTTCCAGGGCTTTTTTCCAAGTGATCTTAGAAACGTAGAAGGATGAAAAGTACCGGCTCCCATCTCAACATCGTATGGCTGGTCGATAATACAGCCCTGGGACTGTCTCTTAT
>LVBU01000215.1 GCA_001603185.1 Thermotogales bacterium Thermo_02
TTAGGCCGGAATACTACCTAAGAAATGTAAATAAGATATTCGATCGAATTTTGAACGGAGGTTGATCTCCATGCAGAGACTGGCTATTGTCGGCGCTCAGTGGGGCGACGAAGGTAAAGGGAAGGTAGTGAACTATTTCTCAAAAGACTTTGAATGGATAGTAAGGTTCTCAGGCGGAGCCAATGCCGGACATACCATATACGTTGATGGGAAGAAGTACGTAAATCATCTCTTGCCTTCTATTCAGCCAAAGAACAACTCTAGAGGTTTTCTGGGAGCGGGAATGGTTATTGATGTGGAACAACTGATCAAGGAGTTTGAGACTCTTGAGATGGACTTCCCGGGAATTTCTTCGAGATTCTATATAGATCCCGAGGCTTTCGCCGTCTTACCGTGGCATAAGGAAGAGGATCTTCTCCTTGAAACAATGAGAAGAGATCCAATCGGAACTACTGGCAGAGGAATTGGACCTTCCTACACGGACAAGGTTTCTCGCGAGGGCTTGAAGCTGTACACGATTTTCGACGAAACGCTTCTTAGGGAACGCCTTGAATCGATATATCATATGAAACAGAAGATATACAGCAACAAGCTTACGATCACGCCCGCCGAGATGTTTCAGTATCTGCAAAAGCTTAGAGATGAGCTTTGGAGACTGAAGGTTCATTTTACAAGTGCGGTTGATATGTCTAGAGTCTTTAGAAGCACTTCGGTACTATTTGAAGGGGCTCAGGGTGTGCTTCTGGATCTTGATTTCGGTACTTACCCATTTGTGACCTCCGGAGCATGTATGGCTCATGGCGTATCTTCAGTCGGGTTCTCGACCTTTGAACTTGAAAGTGTTTATGGAGTGTTGAAGGCCTACACGACAAGAGTCGGTGCCGGCCCCTTTCCAACCGAAGACTTTACCGCTACCGGTGAGCTTATACGCGAAAAGGGAAAGGAATACGGGGCCACAACGGGGCGTCCAAGAAGGGTTGGTTGGCTCGATCTTCCCGCACTGAGATATGCAAAGATCCGCTCCGGTCTCACCGGCTTCGTTATTACAAAGGGCGATGTACTTAACGGACTAGATGAAGTCAAGCTCTGTGTGGCTTACGATGTCGATGGAGTAATAAAAGAGGTCCCTTCGACTTCGTACGATTTCTTCAGAGCGAAACCAGTCTATGAATCTATAGCCGGTTGGCCAACCACCGATCATGTGAATTTCCTCAAATATATGACCTTCATAGAAAGTGAGACCGGTGTCGAGATAGACTACATTTCTTACGGACCCAAGACAGAAGAGATGAAGACCAGGAATGATTTGATACTGAGTATATAGATCACTACTCTTCAGAAGGGAGGGAGGACAAAGGTATGGAAATCAGGTTGAACAACACCATGACAAGAGAAAAAGAGGTTTTCAGGCCACTTGAACCCGGAGAGGTGAAGCTTTATACGTGTGGGCTAACCGTTTATAATTTCGCTCACATAGGCAACTTGAGGGCCTACGTCTTTGCCGATACTCTCAAAAGAGTGTTTCTCTTCAACGGGTACAATGTTAATCATGTGATGAATATAACTGATGTGGGACATTTGACTGATGACGAAGACTCTGGAGAGGACAAGATGGAAGAAGGGGCAAGACGTGAGGGAAAGACCGTCTGGGAGATAGTAGATTTTTACACTCAGGCCTTCTTCAAAGATATGGAAAAGCTTCGCATTCTCTTACCGACTACTACTTGCAGGGCGACACGACATATTGATGACATGATAGAGATGATAAAAAAGATTGAGTCAAATGGCTTCACCTATATTGCGGGAGGAAATGTATATTTCGATACTTCGAAACTGCCCGATTACGGAAAACTTGGCAGACTGAAGCTGGACGGAGAAAAGACGAGGTCGAGAGTCGAGAGCGATCCGTACAAGAGGAATCCCTTCGACTTTGTACTATGGTTTACTCGCTACAAATATGAGAATCACGCCATGCAGTGGGATTCGCCCTGGGGAAAGGGGTTCCCTGGATGGCACATAGAGTGCTCGGCAATGTCCTCCAGATATCTTGGGGAAAGATTCGACATACACACCGGCGGAATCGATCACATACCAGTACATCACACAAACGAAATAGCCCAGAGCGAGGCCGCTTTCGGTCATGAATGGGTTAACTACTGGCTTCATTCAGAGTTTCTCGTTATAGGTGAAGGCGAGAAGATGTCGAAATCTCTGGGAAATTTCATCACGCTCCAGACTCTAGCAGATTCAGGTTACGACCCGCTGGATTACAGATATTACCTTCTGGGAGCCCATTATAGGAAGCAGTTAGCTTTCTCATTAGAGGCTCTCGACGGGGCGAGAAACGCTATGAGGAAATTGAGGTCGCGGATTTCTCAATTCGCCGAGGACTCAGAAGGTTCTGTAGAAATAAACAGAGAGCTTCTTGAAGAATTCCATGAAGCAATAAACGATGATCTCAACACTCCAAGAGCACTTGCAGTGCTCTGGAAAGTCGTCGATAGTGATAAGCTGACTTCTATGGAGAAGCTTTCACTGATAAACGAATTTGACAGGGTTTTTGCTCTGGGGCTATCAGAAATAGAACGGGAAAGCGTTCCGGAAGATATTCAGGAACTGGCGCGCGACAGGAGTAAAGCCAGAGAAAACAGGCAATGGGACAGGGCCGATGAACTTAGAAAGGCCATCTCCGAAAAAGGATATGAAATCCTCGATGAGAGAGATGGCTACTCTATAAGAAAGAAGTAATTCGGCTCTTTCAGTAGCAAAAGACAGCTACCATGGCCTAGTATCCAGCCTAAGGTAGACTCCGAATTTGTCGTTGCTATACTGAATTCCAATCTTCGGAAAGATGTCTCCTATACCTATTGTGGAACCCAGGTTTGCAAACATATAGAGAGCAGCAGTCTCAAGAGTGGTATTTCTACCGAGTATCTGTAGTCCAATACCACTTTCTTTTAAGAAAAATAGGGGGCTCCAACCCCAGTTAATCCTGTACACAACCTGTGAGGCACCGGCGTACCAGAAAAACTCTTCATTGAAACCGGCTCCAATACCGGCATAAGTTCCAAGAGTGGGAGAAAAACCAGCAGAGAGTTCTATCAGCGGGTTCAAATTACCTGCTCTCAACTTTATTCCCGGAGTAAGGGTTAGGCTGAAGAGGTTGCTCCTGAGGTCAAGAGGTACTCCAGTAACCAGATCGCCAGCCGTATCGAATTCAATATAGGCATAAGATCTGAATCTCGTAGAAGGATTTAGAGGCATCTGAAACAACTCTGCTGAAATCCCAGCCTTCAGAAGCGGGTTTCCCGCAATCCCAAGGCTCAGTTCCAGAGATACGCCTATGCCGGCAAGTATCTCACCATCATAAGTCCCAACGAAGCCTGGCTTCATTGTCCCGAGATTGAAAGAGGGTTTAAGTGTGACCAGATGCTTCGCGTCGAGAGACATATGCAATGTAAGGAAACTCAACGAGAAGTCCTTACCATCGTAATCAACAAGCGGTGCGCGAAGAACTGGCTTCAAGAGATGACTGATGGCTTTGTTCAGATACTTTCCCGGATGATGTTCGACTTCGACAGGCGCAAAATCGTCGGCAGGGATCTCGGCAGGCGAATACCTCTCCATTGAATAATCGTAAAGATAAACGGCCATTCCCTTTGCCTCTCTCGAGTGGCCGAAGCCATATATCTTCCCGCCAGAGACAACGGCCTTTTCAAGGTTTGCACCCCTGGTAAGCCTGAAAACTTCGCCTGTGGCTACGTCCACAGCGTAAGCATCCATATAGCCGTCTTCATAGGCCGCAGTATAAATAACTACACCGTCCTGAAAATCGATTCCTCTGCCTTTCATATAGGGGTCTTCCAGTATAATCTGGAACTCTCCCTCCTTGAAGGTCGCTATCGCTCCGTTTATACCGTTTCTCGAAAGCAGCATTATGTAGCTTCCGTCATCTAAAACCATAAAATCCTTCACAAGCCATGGAATGCTTAGAACTCCCATATCGCCGAAGAATATGCTTGAAGTTTCACTCTTAGCGTCGTATAAAGCAGTTATGAGTTTTCCGTTATATACATCGAAGGCCGTTATATCACCCTTTTCAAGCAACTTAACACTTCCAGGAGAACTCTGTTGCCAGATCTCTCTGGTCGTTCTGCCTCTCTCCTGAACGGAATTCATGAGATAAGTACTTTCGTCCTTCCATTTTAACGACAGTGCTCCAAAGTCCGACAGCCGCCTGTTGAAACCACTGCTGGTTATCTCCTCAATTCCCCTGTCAATGGCTCCCACCCACGAACTGGCTTCGCCATAACGGGCATATGAGAAGATAACACCTCTGTCTGTGCTTGTCATATCAAATATCTGACCATTTTCGACCAGCCGAATCTCACTACCGGTAGCGTATTTAGTAGTGGCCAGCGCTACTTCTTCTTTCCAGTCTTCGTAAAGGTTGTCCAGCGTGTCACCGAAAGCCTTCCTGGAAGAGTTTATTGTTCCCAGAACCGGCAGCCTTCCAGACATCTCGTAGTGAAAGGTTTTGATCGCTTCAATTCCAAATCTTCTCACCAGATAATCATAGAAATTAGCCATATAGTTGTAGTAAAGAGTTCCTCCCCTGTAGTCTTCTCTAAAGACAGCCAATGCGTAAGCCAGTTCTGGAA
>LVBU01000216.1 GCA_001603185.1 Thermotogales bacterium Thermo_02
GTATTACACGGCTATAGTTTCAAAAATACTTGTAGAAACTGATAGGTACGCCTACCGAACAACATCTCGTAGGTTGTACGTTGTTGGCAAGAGCGGAGAAAGAACATTGTCGAGAATTTCTTTAAGAGCCGAGAAAGATCACGAGAGATTTCGAGAGTTCGCTTCGCTCAGGAGAGAACGAGAATTTCTCGTCATCCCGTAGTGCTCTTATACGGGATCTAGTTTCTTGGAATCGCCAGTCGCCGTTTTGATAAGAGGTATGAGAATAGAGGTAAGAATGTCAAGATCTCGCTGTTCCGACGCTTCGCGTTCAAGTTCTTGGCAGAGACCAGAGGCGAGAGGTAAGAGGTCAGAGGCTGGAAGAGCGAAGAGGTCTTGATCTTCACACCTCTAACCTCATACCTCTGTACCAGACCCTAGACCCTAAATCCGGTTCTTCGTCTCGTCCTCTCTCCTCATCTCGTTTTCTCGATGATCTTCTCGCTCTTCTAACCTCATCCCTCTTACCTCTGATCCACCTCGTCGCGAACGGGAGAATAGCAATTCCGAATATTCTGCACAATCCTCTCTTCAAGTGCGATAATCTAAATATAATAAGGAGGGATGAGGCCTATGGAGTTAAGAAATGTCCTGGTAGTTGATCCTGTCGACGGTGAGTATGTGGCCAATGTAAGGGTTTCCGGAAGGAAGATTGAATCGGTCGAGATGTCACAAGGCAGTCCTTCAGGTTTGCTGATACCCGGATTCGTGGACGTACACACGCACGGAGCGGCAGGGGTTAATAGTATGAGCATGGAAGCGGGGGATCTTGAGAAGTGGGAGAGATTCCTGTATGCACACGGAGTCACTTTCTTCATTCCCACGACGGTTTCCGCTGGAACTGATGAGATGTTAAGAGCTACAGGAATTGTAAGCGATTATATTAAAGACAGACCCGCTACATCAGTAAGGGGTATTCATTATGAGGGACCTTATATAAACACACGGAAAAAGGGAGCCCAGAATCCGGAAACTATACGTCCTTCGACTCTTAATGAGCTGCATGGAGTAATAACCGACGACGTTATGATTGTTACTATGGCCCCGGAGGTGGAAGGCTTCTTCGAAGCCCTTGAGTTCCTAAAGAAGAGGGATATTGTCGTTTCTATGGGACACACTGATTCGAGTTTTTCTCTGATAAAGCATGCTTTCGAAGCCGGTTGCGATAGAATGACGCACTATCCGAACGGTATGAATACTCTTCATCACAGAGAAATTGGCTGCGTAGGAGCCGGAATGATTCTCCCGCTGAAGCTGGAGATGATAGTGGATGGAGTACACTCTGCACCCGAGTTCATCAACCTTGTTTACAGAGTAAAGGGAGCCGATTCAATAATCCTCGTAACCGACTCCATCGACGCAACCGGCCTGAGTGAAGGTCTCTACGATCTAGGTGGACTCTCAGTGACTGTAAGGGGAAGCAAAGCGACACTCGACGATGGTACAATCGCCGGAAGTACTCTGGTCTTTGATGATGGAGTCCGCAACTTTCGTAAATGGACGGGCTGTTCACTCAGCGAACTGGCGAAGGTTTCTTCTTACAACTCGCTAATCGATCTTGGAGTAAGAAATCGCGGAAGGGTAAAGGAAGGATACATTGCCGATCTTGTTATAATGGATAGTGAGATGCATGTCAGGGAGACTATTCTTTCGGGGAAATCTGTGTTCAAGAACTAAACTCTGGAGGTGGCACTGTGGAGCTGAACAGAAAGACGATTATGGCTATTATGGTAGACAATCGCAAGGAAGAGGCTGTACAGGTTCAAAAGATACTTACCGGCTGGGGGTGCCTGATCAAGACACGTCTGGGCATACACGACGGTGTTCTCGACAATTGCACGAATTATGGTCTTATAATCCTTGAACTCGTCGGGGATAAGGAGAAACATGAGGAACTGAAGAACAAACTGAATGTTCTTCCGGGAGTACAGGCAAAGTATCTGGATCTCGAGCTTTGATCATATAAATCTCAAGCCCTGTGGCATTATTAGCATGCACTCGGAAACTCCAGTGCCGCGCGGACTGAGGAGTGCTACATAATTCTTTCTGAGGTGATTAGATGCATAAAGTTCTCTACAAAGAACCGATTGCACCGGACACTTATGATTTATGGTTCTCTCACCCATCAATTCATGCAAGGGCAAAGCCCGGGCAGTTCGTGATTATAAGGACAGACGAACACGGAGAGAGAATCCCTTTGACGATTGCTTCAACAGAAGAGGGGAAGGTCAGAGTTATAGTCAAAGCTGTAGGGAAAAGCACTTTCAAGATTTGCGGACTTAAAGTTGGTGACAGCGTTGTCGATATAGTCGGACCATTGGGGAATCCGAGCGAGATCGACAAGTTTGGAACCGTTTGTGTTGTCGGAGGAGGTGTCGGCATCGCTCCATTGTTTCCAGTCACCCGGGCGCTGAAGGAAGCGGGAAATCGTGTGCTGGGAATACTTGGAGCCGCAAACAGCGATTCCATTATCATGCTCGACGAGTTCGAACCGTATCTAGACAGGCTTTTCATTACAACCGATGACGGCTCGCGGGGTATAAAAGGTCCGGTCACGGAGGCTCTAAAAACGATTCTTTCAGATGATCCGCCAGATATCATATGGGCGATAGGTCCTATGGTGATGATGAAATTCGTCTCGCTTCTCGCGGCTCAGAGAGACCTCAGGTGCTGGGTCTCACTTAACCCTATAATGGTAGATGGTACAGGTATGTGCGGAGCCTGTCGCGCCGAAGTGAATGGAGAGATGAGATTTGCCTGTGTACACGGTCCGGAATTCGACGGTCGAACTGTCAGCTGGAATGAGCTCATAAAGAGGCAGTATCAGTACAGAGAGGAAGAGAAGCTTGCGCTTGAGCACTATATAAGGGAAACGGGTGAGCGAAATGCCCGATAAGAGCAAAACGAGAATGAGGGAGCTTGATCCCTCTTACAGAATCGGCTGTTTTGAAGAAGTCGCTCTCGGTTACAACATGGAAGAGGCTCTTAAAGAGGCTAGCAGGTGTCTTCAGTGCAAGAATGAGCCGTGCATTGCGGGATGCCCCGTGGAGATCGATATCCCCGGCTTTATAAAGGCACTAAGGGACGGCGACCTCGGCAAGAGCGCAAACCTACTTAAGAGCGCGAATAACCTCCCGGCGATTTGCGGGAGAGTCTGCCCTCAGGAAAGACAGTGTGAAGCCCGGTGTGTTCTGGGAAGAGTTCCCGGTGGCGAACCTGTTGCGATAGGTAGACTGGAGAGATTTGTGGCGGATCTGGACATTCCTGTGGAGACTGTAATAAAACGGCCTCGTTCTGCGCGTGTGGCCGTTATCGGAGCCGGTCCCGCCGGACTTACGGTTGCGGCAGACCTTGCCAGGGAAGGATTCAAAGTGACTATCTACGAAGCCTTTCACACGGCTGGAGGCGTTCTGGTGTACGGTATCCCGGAGTTCAGGCTTCCTAAGTCGATCGTCTCGAAGGAAGTTGAGTTCGTCAAAGAGCTTGGCGTGGAGTTCGTGTTCAACGAGATAGTTGGCAGGACCATACCTTTCGAGGAGATAGTGGATAAGTATGCCGCCGTTTTTGTCGGTATCGGAGCCGGAGCGCCAAGGTTCATGGGGATCCCCGGTTCTAACCTGAACAACATCTTTTCCGCTTCGGAGTTTCTGACCAGAGTGAACCTCATGAAGGCCTATCTCTTCCCTGAGTACGATACACCGGTGAAGATAAAGGATCGTGTCGCCGTGATAGGAGCGGGGAACGTTACCATGGACGCTGCCAGAACCGCAAAGCGTCTCGGGGCGAAAGAGGTTCATGTAGTCTACAGGCGAAGTGAAGACGAGATGCCGGCGAGGCTCGAAGAGTATCATCATGCGATAGAGGAGTCGATACAATTCCACTGGCTCACTCTTCCGGTAGAGTACTCGGGCGATATCAACAATAACGTGACGGGTATGAAATGCGTGAGAATGACTTTGGGAGAACCCGACTCTTCGGGCAGGCGTCGACCCGTCCCCGTTGACGGATCTGAGTTTATCATGGAAGTTGATATGGTCATCGAGGCGATAGGTCAGACTCCTAACGCTATTCTGAGGGCCGGATTCCCGTCTATTGGACTGAACAAGTGGGGTTCAATAGATGCCGATGAATCTACCGGAGCCGTAAATCTGAAGGGAGTTTACGCCGGGGGAGACATAGTCACCGGAGCGGCAACAGTAATAGAGGCTATGGGCGCCGGCAAGAGATCGGCCGTCGCCATAAAGAAATTCCTTCTGGAAGGATAGTCCGCAGGGGTTTCTACAACCCCTGCGGTTATTTGTCGAATAGAATAGTGTATATTCCAAATGGCTCATATGCGAAGGTTGTACGATCGTAGCGGTTCGTAATTCTCTCCTGCCTCTCTTCAAGAAGATTTGTGAGCCATACATCTTTATTATGGAAGGGGGAATCTATAACAGCAACTCCTCTAGCACCGAGAACTTCAGCTACTCTCAGTATTACTCCCTTTCCGTTCTCTGCCATCTTCAGTGCCATAATCTTCATAGTCGGAGCATTCAGGCTTACTATGGGGAAGTTGTTCGAAAAACCTTCGAGCGTAATCAACTGCCTATTCAGATATTCAGCCTCCCTTACAGTGCCAAGAAGATCGCTTCCCTCATGAGGGTATATCGAGTAGGTGAACTCGTGGCGGCCTTCGTCGGCGAAGAAGTCTGGAAAGACCGGTGAACGAAGCAGGTTAAGAGACACATTGCTTCCTCTTACCCCGTAGCCATACTTACCGTTGTTGAGTATCGAAACTCCGTAGCCGTATTCTGAGAGATCGACCCAGCGATGGCCAGGGACTTCGAAGGCCGCCTCCTGTATGCTGTTGTTCTCGGTAGTGGATCTGGTAATATAGCCGCAGGAGAGATCGTATCTGGCCTCGCGGGTAAGGATATATAGCGGGAAGAGAGCTCTCAGCATAGTTCTTCTCATATGCCAATCGATAGTGTTCGATATATCTAACCGTCTTGAGTTTCTGTCGAGAGTAATAT
Organism: Thermotogales bacterium Thermo_02; assembly: GCA_001603185.1. GTDB lineage: Bacteria > Thermotogota > Thermotogae > Petrotogales > Kosmotogaceae > Mesotoga. The sequence goes on from LVBU01000216.1 coordinate 5,055, forward strand.
CCTGGATTATCCGCGTCGGTCCGCAGTCAAAGACCGCCCTTATCGACTCGCGCAACGGACCGGACTCAGTCTTTTCGATCTGCTTTGCAATCAGTCTCTCTCCACTGAGATGGTAATCCCTCTCTATGTCCCACCCATCCCAGTATGTCGGCACATCTTTAAATATATACAGACCGGCCTTGTCCTTCAAGACATCTCTTTGCAGCTCCAGGTCGTAGATCGTCAATCCGTCACTGTCCACGGTCACTTCCAGTAGATAGTTATTCAAAGTGTTATCAGAACTGGAGAAGCTCTTTCCGCTTTCGACTCTCTCATCGAGCACTTTCAGAGTCACAAAGCCGGTAGCCTCGATCTTTCCATTATATGCGTAGAGAGTGTCGCCATTGCTGAGAACCTGATAATCGAGTTCATGGGATTCCGGAGAATGCGGAAAGAATGACTCGAATCTGTCATTAATAATATCTAAGGCGTCGTACTCTGCCGCCAGGTCGGTATCTTCAAGAACGATTTTTCTGTTGTCGTTGAGACTAAGAAATATCTCTCTATCGAAGGAGCCAGGATTAAAGACCGTTATCGATCCCGCTTCTGCTTTCACATATCTTTTAAGAAACTTCTCCGCAAATTCCAGAGCCTTCCTGCGGACTTCGAAAAGCTCTTCTTCGGCATCGCGATAGACTTCTCTGATCGACGAACCGGGAAGGATATCGTGGAACTCATTGTGCAGTAGAACACGCCACAGTTTCTCCATTTCCTCGGGGTCGTAACCGAATGGAGCACCGAGCAGCTCGGCAAGATAGAGAGCGTCTTCGGCCAGTTTGTGGAACATCTTGGTTCTCCCCTGAGAAGTGTAGGTCCCTCTATGCAGTTCTAGATAAAGTTCGCCGTCGTGTACAGGAAGATCAACGCCGCTATCTTGAAGATCTACGAAGTACTCTTCAAAAGGTCTCATGACGAGCTCGGGCATACCGGGAAAGCTCTTGAGGAACTCGAAGTTCTCGAGCATTTCGTCGGTCGGACCGCCGCCACCGTCGCCGTAGCCGAAAGAGAAGATTGTCTCGTTGCTCAAAACCTTATCTCTGTGGTTCTTGAAGGTGGCCAATATGTCTTTCGGGCCCAGGACTCCGTTATAACCGTTTCCGGGGTTGTCGAAACTGTGATAGATGACTTCAGAGCCGTCTATGCCTCTCCATTTGAAGAGATCGCGTTGTGGTCTGTTCTTCTCGTTCCAGTTTATCTTTGTGGTCACGAAGTAATTCATTCCAGATTTCTTCATTATCTGTGGGAGTATCCACGTGAAACCGAACACATCGGGCAACCAGACTGTCCTGCTCACCTTTCCGAAATACTTGTAGAAGAACTTCTGGCCGTAGAGAAACTGCCTCACCAGAGATTCACCGCTGGTAAGGTTGGTGTCGCTTTCGACCCACATTCCTCCAATAGGTTCCCAACGACCTTCGGCGACAAGTTTTTCGATCTTCTCGAAGAGATCGGGATCGGACTCCAATATGTCTCTGTACATAGCGGCCGATGACTGCGAGTATACGAAATCCCCATACTTTTCCGAGAGCCGGACAGCGTTAGCGAATGTCCTTCTGATCTTTCTTCTGGTCTCTTCAAGAGGCCAAAGCCAGGCATAATCTATGTGGGAGTGTCCGGCGACAGTTAACCTGCCGGCGTGGTGGAATTCTCCGCTAAGATAATCCAGTTCTCTGTCAAGCGTCTCCCGGGCCGACAGAAAAGTCTTCCGGAACTCTTCAGACAGACAGCTTTTCGAGGGGATGCTGAACTTCTCAGGTTGCCAGACGGAGGTAACTTCTCCAGAGATCGCCGGATCACAAAGCAATCCGTCCGCATAATTAGAAGAGTCTCTTGGAATCTTTATTCTGGAGATGACCTTGTTCAAAAGATTATATAGGCGCCCGGCGAGAGCATCGTCTTCACAGTGCAGAAAGGCCTCGGCGGTGACTTTAAGTCTGTGCAGAAGGCTTCTTACGGGCGCGTCGTAGACAATCAGGGAGGCTTCCGTAAATGCCGGTCTCTCTATGTTGCTGCCGAAGAGACCTTTGGGAACTACTTCGACCTCGAAGGTGACTTCCGAACCGGCCATTCCGCTGACATCGAGCTCGTTGTGATAAGGGTTTAGTTCGCCGAAGGCTCTGCCGTCGATCTTAACCAGGCTCTCACCGCCAAAAGAGGCCCTCAGGAAGAGCTCCTCGCCTTCTTCCAGAGTCGGAAGAGAGATTCTTCTCCTGAATTGGACTGGAAAGCTACCGCCGTACCATTCATCGCCGAATGATGTCGTCTTCCCCTCTCCGTAGGTCCATTCCTCTTCTGGTACTCTCTTCTTTATCGAATATGGATAGAGCTCACCGATACTTCTGATGAATTTGCCGTAGGCATCCTTTCTGGAATAATACATAATTCACCTCAATACTTCATGAATTCTACGTACATGTTCCTGAATTCCTCAAGGTTCGAAAGCTCGATGTATTGTGATCGATCAATTATCTCATCGACGCGATCGATACTGTTCCTGTATAGAAGGAAACGGAGGCAACCCTCGAGCGAAGTGTTACCTACGATCGAAACTTCCGTTTCCAGAGAAGGTGGAAGAATACCGGTTGTGAAGAGATCCTCAACTTCGATACCTCTTCCGAAACCTCCCGCGATGTTAACCCTTTTGAGGGAACGTTCTCGATATTTCTGCAGAAGCACTTCTACACCCGTTCTGACGGCCGCCTTCGCGAGTTGAAACTGTCTCAAATCCTTCAGGGTTATCTGAACACCCTCGGCTATTGTAAAGGCGTTTGCATCGCTTTTGAAATGGCTTTTCAGTTCTTTGGGCCATAACGAAGGGTCGGAGAACTTTCCGGAAGTATCGATTATTCGCTCTTTTAGAAATGTCGCTACGATCGATATCAGACCGCTTCCGCAGATGCTCTTTGGGGTAGAACTCCCGATTGTCTCCAGACTCAATCCGTTACTGAATGAGACTCTCTCGATTGCTCCTTTGATGCTTCCCGAACCACAGGAGATATTACCGCCTTCGAAGGCTGGTCCGGCGGCGGTAGAGCAACAGATCAATTTTCGTCCCGTAGATAAGACGATCTCGCCGTTAGTTCCAAGATCTATAAGGAGTTCGTCTTCTCTGTCGAGAAGATCGGTAGCTAGTATGCCCGCAACGATGTCGCTTCCAATGTAGCCGGAAATCGACGGAAGGACTAACACCTCCGCGAAGGGGCTCAGTTCAATTCCAAGTTCTCTTGAAGTCCTTCTCTGTTTATCGACACAGAATGGAAGGAATGGAGCGATCGCAATGCTGCGTACCGGCAATCCAAGAAGTAAGTGGTTCATTGTCGTATTACCCGCAATGACCAGCTGGTTTATCTCTTCCCTGTCAACGCCGGCTGCAGATGCCAGGGACTTTACCAACCCAGCTATTGCATTTCTTATCAAACCGGTTAATTGCTTGAGCCCGTTCTCTTCGGTTACCGTGTGAGTTATGCGCGAGATAACGTCGTGACCGAAACGCCTCTGCGGATTCATCATACTCTCTCTGGCCAGCACTTGGCCGCTATCTAGATCGACAAGCACCGAAGCGATCGTTGTCGTCCCAATATCTATTGATACTCCGAGATTACTAGCCTTGCGGTCGGTAATCGCGACTAGCTTTCCCGGCCGAAAGTAAAGAAAGACATCACGCCCGGAAAAATCGGCGAAATAATGCGTGGTATCTATGTGATCTCTCGAAATCTCGCCGATGGTAGCGGAGAGTATGTCAACTCCCTGCGAGGCTGCGAGAGAGCTCCTTTCTTTTCTAATGTATGGGAAGATATTGCCGAACTCTCTCCGGTCAACCGTCTCAATGCGACCGTAGACCTGCCCTTTAATGTAGACTCTGCAATCGCCCAGAATCCTCGTCTGGCATGCGAGGCGGACTCCCCTATCGACGAATTCGCCAAGTAGCTTCCTCTCCAGATCGGATGGAGGAGACAGTCTACTGTCCGGGCTGACCTCCACCCTGCATTTCCCGCACTTTCCTCTTCCGTTGCACGAAGCTTCGGGATCGAATCCCAGTCTCCTAATCACCGACAGCAGAGTATCCCCTTGAGAAAACTCGCCTTCAGCCTCGCGTTCATGCGAATAAGCAAATACTCTCAAGACCCACCTCCATCTTCTCGAGTTTGTATCAATCTTACATTCAAATGGACGCGCGTTCAAACAAGAAATCCCCTTCGCCGGGACATTTTTTCTGGCCTGTATCATCAGTTCTTAAGGTAGAATTGATGATAAGGTGAGGTGATTGTGTGGAAGAGAGACTTTCGAGCCAGAAAGAGCAGTTTCTACTGAAGGCGGCCTTTGAAAATATTGATGACGGTATTCTCCTTTACGACAGCAGAGGCGACTTGATTCTCGGCAATTCCCGCGGTCAGGCGCTCGCGGCCTCCTGTCACGAACGCGTCAAGGAAAGAATAGCTGCTTTGCTTGGTCCAGAAGAGATAGTGGGCCGTCACTTCGAATGCGACCAGCAGGATAGAAATGGAAGAATGCTCAGATACTATATCAAACCGCTGACAGTCCTGGAAGAGAAGTATTTCATGCTTGTCATAGAAGACATAACCGATTTGAAGATTGCTGAAGACACTATTGCGCAGCTCGCTCATTACGATGGCGAGACCGGACTTCCCAACTATGTTCTTTTCAGAGACAGGTTGAATATGGCTATCTTCAGAGGAAGAAGAAATGCGAGCCTCTCTATGATCGGAGCACTGGAAGTCGTTGTGGACAGCTCGAGTCAGGCCAACTATGAATCTCTGATAGTAGATATGGCACAGGACATGGCCAGGAGCATTCGCAGAAGCGACACATTGAGCCGTTTCTCGAGAAGGGAGTTTCTTATGCTGGCCGAGGATTTGAAGAGACCCGAAGACGCCGAGAAGGCTCTCAAAAAAGTTGCCGAAAGCTTTGACGAGTGGAAAAAATCCGTGACTAAGTGTCCTTTCGAGCTCAGATACGGCTACTCTCTAATGCCTGTTGACGGCGTGGATCCCGAGGTCCTTGTGAGCAAGGCCTTCGGTTCAATAACTGCGAAATACGGCGGAGGTTCTCTATGAAGACCATACTTATAGTCGGCGCGATCGTCGCCGCAATACTTATCGCTCCCTTTCTGATTCCGATTCCCGAACTTAAGGATACAGTGGATCCGGAATTACTGGCCGACGGGGACAGCAAGTTCGTCAAGCTCGAAAACGTTAACTTGCATTATAAGTTAGCCGGTGAAGGCTTGCCCCCGGTAATACTCCTTCATGGCTTTGGTGCCAGTCTTTTTTCCTGGCGTGAGGTTTTCGAGCCCCTTGCCGAAGATTTCCGTGTCGTGGCATTCGACAGGCCCGCCTTTGGTTTGACCTCTAGACCTCTCGGAAAGGAGATCCGCGACTTCAACCCTTATTCAATGAAGGGCCAGGTAGATCTCACGATCGCGCTCATGGACTACCTGGGTATCGATAAGGCCGTTCTAATAGGAAACTCGGCAGGCGGTCTAACGGCTCTGGAAGTAGCCATCGCTCATCCGGAGAGAGTGGTCGGTCTCGTCATGGTCGATGCGGCGATATATATGAACGACAGTGAAAACCTGCTTTTCAAGATCCTGACCAAGACTCCTCAGGGAAGACATCTGGGACCGCTTGTCTCGCGTTCCTTTCTCGGCAACTCGGGAAACCTGCTTGAGCTGGCATGGTATGATCCCTCTAAATTAACTCCAGATGTTATCGAAGGTTACGAAAAACCATTGAAGGCAAAAGATTGGGACAGAGCTCTGTGGGAACTAACTCTCGCACGTGAGAGATTCGATATCGCCACGGTCAAACAAGTGGAAATTCCGACTCTCGTCCTTAGTGGCGACAGCGACAGAATCGTTCCTGTTGAGAATGCCGTTAGGCTTGCTGCAGATCTACCCAACGCCACACTTCACATATTTGCCGAGACAGGTCACGTGCCACACGAAGAAAGACCTCAGGAGTTTCTCGAGGTTGTCGTGCCGTTTATTCGTGAGCTTGAATATTGAAGCTAGAAGATGGGAATCCAGATAGAGTACGGTCCAAATATATGAACGAAAAACAGCGCCCATGTCACCAACATAAGTGACTTGTGAATCGGACGCCAGCTCTTCTTCATAGCGGGCACGTACTTGCCCAGAAGATATACTATGAACTGCGCAAGGACGCCAAAGAAAACCAGGCTCCCGCTGTAGACAATGAACCCTCCCGTCGCCAGATAACCGTGATAAAGCGCAGTTATTAGAAGTATCCCTCCACTGAACGGATGCACTCTGGCAAGAAATCTCATCAGAACCTTGAATCCACCCCACGGAAACTTCTCAAGCTTCTTGTTAAATCTCTTGTAGAACCATCTGGTGATAAACAGAGACGAGTTCAAAAGGAGCAAAGCGAAATTGAACCAGCCAAGAAATCTTATCCAACCATACACTAAAAAACACCTCCGTACCGTTCTATAAAAATAAGATACCAGTTTTTCTGGAATATAGTTCCTCTAAAATAGACAGAAGATGCCTTTGGTCGCTTCGCGAAAATCTGAAGGATGCTTCTCTGTCTGCAGCGAAAGTGCTAGACTATCTATTACTGATCAACTCTATGGATCTGGAGGAGACTATTTGAAGGGTAGAGACGTCACCATCAGAAAACTCGAAGAGATCTCGGCAAATGCTTGGCCCGGTGTCTTCGTGAGGTTTTATGGAGGCTGGGTAATGAGAAGCGCGGGAGGCTATACCAACAGGGCCAATTCCGTTCTGCCACTCTACGATTCGGGCGAGAGCCTGGATAGGAAAATCGAAACTGCAAGAGGTTTCTATGCCGCTCAAGGACTGGAAACGCTGTATAAGGTTACTCCGGCTTCGAGCCCTAGCGAGCTTGATAGTGCGCTCAGAGATCTCGGCTATGTCGAGAGAGACCGCGCTAGGGTAATGATTAAGAATATTGGAACCGAGATCCAGGACCTCTCGGATCTTAGAGTATTTCGAAGGCCGTCAAGAGACTGGATTGACACCTTTAGCGTGCTGAGTACAAGAGCGAGAAACAATGAGTACTGGGTCTGGAGAATTCTCAACTCTATTTCTGCGGATGCGTTCTATGTTCTCCTCAAAAAGGCCGGTAAGACTCTAGGATGCGCCATGGGAGTTCTGGAAGAAGGTTATTTCGGTGTCTTCGGAGTGACCATTGAAGAGAACTCAAGATCGAAGGGCTACGGCCGCGAGCTCACGAAGAAACTTCTTGGCATTGGGAGAAGCGCCGGAGCAAAGTGGGCCTATCTTCAGGTCGATATAGTGAACGGTGTGGCGACCGAACTTTACGAAAGCCTCGGCTTTGAGGAGCTTTACCAGTACTGGTACAGGGGAACTCATAATTGACGGCAATTTCCGAAGTATTCCCATTGTTTGCCTTCCGGATCGTCCCGGAATTGGGGATATCGTTCTCTCACCGTACGAGCGAATTCTCCAGATAAGACATAACTTCATGGAGGTTTTCGAAAACTCTGTAGGCAGCGGAGAGATCAAGATTTCTGTTCTCTTCGTGTCTTACGGCAAGAACCTTCATCCTGGCGCTTGTGCCACTTTCTATACCATTTGGAGAGTCCTCTATCACAATACATTCCTCAGGTAAAACTCCGAGCAGTTGCGCTGCCCTCAGGTAAATCGAAGGATCGGGTTTCGACGGTCCTATTTCGTCTCCCCCAACGATAGCATTAAAGAATTCTCTTGCACCTATCTGATCTACGAGTTCCAGAACTACTGCTCTCTCAGTTGACGAGGCAATACCAAGAAGGACTCGCGAACTGAGAAAGTCGAGCAACTCAATAAGGCCTGGATTGGGTCTGAGCTCTTTCCTCGCGATGCTCAGAAATTTCCTTATATACTCCCTGCCGAAGATCTCCGGAGTCATAGGTAGTCCGGCCACTTCAACGACGACTCTCTGTGTCTCCTCCATCTTCAGTCCCATTTGCTTTTCAAAGAGCTCTGTGGAGATTCTTCCCCCGTGTTCGAGGACGATTTCCGTACAGGCTCTCCGGTAAAGAACTTCGGAATCTATCATTACTCCGTCCATATCAAAGATTACGGCTCGAATCATTTCTTATCCCTCATCTGCAGAAGATTTCTTATATCTGATGCGGCCTTTCTCACAGTCTCTCTCCTAACTAGAACAATATTGCTGAAGGGGTCGATATCTACAAGTGAAGCCTTGAAGAGCAACCCCATATGATAGGAGATAGTCGATTTTGCAAGCCCGGTGAACTCTACTAACTCTTTCTGGGTTGACGGTTTTCTGTTGAGCTTCTTGAGAATCTTGAAACGCGTCTCATCCGAAAGCACTTTCAGAAGGCTCTGCAGTCTAATCTCTCTCGGAATTCTTCCGGAAAAGTCCTCGGTTACTTCCCTCAGACCCATTATTAGAAGGTGAAAGGTCGGGTATGACATGAGGCCGGAGTTTGTATGCGAAACCGAGTTCTGCAAAGAAATGTACAGCGGCTTCGTTTCATCGGGTGATATATCGTAGTAGTCGAGATAGTTCATAAATGCGTCTTTGATCTTTTGGGGAGAATTGCTTTCCAGATACTCACTTATCGCGTTTGCGTTTAGCGATCTCAAGCCACTCTCTTCGTAGTTCTTCAGAATCTTCAGAGTATTCGCGATCAAGAAGTCCATGGCGGTATTGGGAAAGAAGAGGAGCTGATTTATGAACCAGATTGTGTCGCCACTAATTCCGTCGAGCTCTTCTACAGCTTTTGAAAGCCTTCCCGGATCCTTAGAAATCATCTCCTTCAACTCTTCATATGATATCTTGAGTCTTTTGTCTGCTAGGACCTGAATGAACCTGTCCTGAATTATCCGAATTCCTTCGCCGGTAATATTCAGACTCTCTTCTATTGTTATACTCGTTCCATCCAGCATTTTTTGCCTTATGGGAAAGAGAATGGGTGCCATAACTCCAAGTTCATTCATGAAAGTAGTGTATGTTCTGGTGGGCCAGTCGATGTTCTGCAAGAGTCTTTCTCTGAATATGAGAAGCTCTTGAGAGGGCTTATAGTCAACGCCCAGAGTTTTCAAAACCTTCTCTACAGGGCCTGTATTCAAAGAGAAGTAGATTGCCATGGTGAGATCGTATATCTCAAAATACCCGGTAATCATCTCCACGAGGCATCACCTTCTTCGTAGAAGTCTTCAAGCTTCTTCAGAAGATTCTCTATCCTCTTCTTGTTAAGCGAGAAATACAGTCTTCTTCGGTCTTTCTTTGCGGAGACCAGAGCCATCTGACTGAGCGATGAAAGATGGTGTGAAATAGTCGCCTTCGAGAGACAGAGAAGCTTTGCCAGTTCATCGACGAATTTCGGTTCAACCGCGATCTCTTTCATTAGCTGCATTTTTGTAGGATCAGAGAAGTTCTTGAGAAACAATCTCAGGCTGTTATCTGTGATTTCAGGCTTCAGTATCTCCTCAAACTGATTCATCTCGCTGCTCAAGACGATGAACTGAGTATTACAGGCATAAGTATAACTGAGAGTCGAGTACCTGAGAGTGTTCTGCAGAAGCAGACATAGCGGGAACTCGTTTCGTGGAGCGATCCCATGGAACTCGAGAGCCTCAACGGGAAGCTCCCTTAGCTTTTCGGGCACTATAGAAACCATAGTTGAACCGACGCTTTCGAGATTGCGGTCTCTCAAGCCTGATTCTTCGTAATAGGTCTTTAGCTGGCCGAGTGCAAAGAGGAGTAGTTCCAGCGACTGCTGCGGAAATTTTATCAACTGAGTTATGAACCAGAGCGTATTCTGTGAGAGGTCGTTAGCCTTCTCAATAGCCTCGGCAGCAACGCTAAGATCACCTCCCAGCGTTCTGCTAACCTCATCTTCCGAAAAACCGAGCCTGTTGAGAAGAAAGCTACGAACAACACAATCGGCTCTCCTGGCAAAGTCCTCTTTGAGCTTTTGCATCGTCTCTTCAAGCCTTATTATCTGACCCGGTCTTTCGGGCAAGTCGCTGAAGAAAAGCGCACTCTCTCCAATCTCAGAGAAGAAATCAGTCGTGACCTTTATCGACCAGTTCGCATCATCCCTTATTCTCTTAAAGAGGAAGAGAAGTGAGTCTGCCTGATCGATCCCGATATCCAGGTCACTCGAAAATGAATCAAAGTCGCCGGCTGCATCGGTATTTGAACAGGCTAGAAGTAGCTCAATCAACTCAACATACCCGGGTATTACCAGCAAAGTCGCCACACTCCTGGTT
>LVBU01000217.1 GCA_001603185.1 Thermotogales bacterium Thermo_02
GTTCAACAGGAAGGGAAAGATGTTGAAGGGAATTAAAGGTTTACCATTTTAGATAATTGAAAAATAATTCAGGAGGTGCAGGTAAAACATGGTAAAGATAAGACTCACGAGGATGGGTAGAAGAAACAGACCTTTTTACAGGTTGGTTGTTGTTGACTCTCAAAGGAGACGTGATGGAGCCTACATTGATTCGCTGGGATTCTATGATCCAATAAGAAGTCCGGCGCTTACAAACGTTGATGTAGATAAGGCCGTAGAGTGGATTATGAAAGGAGCGCAACCTACGGAAACTGCCAGATCGATTCTTGCGAGTTTTGGTGTTATGAAGAAGGTCCATGAGCTGAAGTATGTCAACAAGGATGGAGCAACAGAAGAGTGATGAAAGAGGTCCTCGAACATATCTTGAAGGGCATCGTTAGAGACCCCGAGACAATAGAGGTTTCGGAGGCCATCGATGAGAACGGGAACAAGGTCTTTGAAATTAAGGCTTCCGATAGTGATGTCGGGCAAATAATAGGTAAAGACGGCCGCACAATCAAGTCCATAAACGTTCTTCTGAATGCTCTCGCCGGTTCTTCAAAAGAGGTTTTCATCCTAAAGGTGGTTAGATGAATCCGGGTAAAGAAGACTCAATCGAGGAAATGATACCCATAGGAAGAATAGTGAAGCCTCACGGACTCAGGGGAGAAGTGAAGGCTAAGATATCTCTTGATGATGACACAACGATTCGGAAGATGGAAAACGTTTTGCTGCTCAATGAAGATACCGGAAACACAATAAGAGTTCGTGTAAACGGTGCCAGAAAATCCTCTAAGGGCTGGATTATTCATTTTGATGGCTTTGACAGTATCGAGAGAGTCGATATTCTTTCGGGCTACCACATCTACCTTAAAAGAGAAGTATTACCGCTTCTTCATGACGGAGAGTATTACTTCTTCCAGCTTCTTGGATGCAGAGTTCTTGATGAAAGTGGTCGACTCCTGGGTTTTGTGGAGGACATAATCGAAACCGGTTCAAATGACGTTATGGTCGTCCGTCGCAAGGAAGATGATTTCTCGATACGTGAAGAGTTAGTACCGCTAATAAAGGACTGCGTGATCTCTATGGACTTTGAAGGCAAAGAGGTTGTCGTCAGACTGTTGAATTTCGAAGAGGTAGATTAGATAATGCAGATCGATGTCATCACAATATTTCCGGGTCTTTTCGACACGGTTCTGAAGTGGGGAGTAATCTCCAGAGCCATTCAGAATGGTATTATTGATTTCAAGGCAGTCGATCTGCGTGATTTTACAGCTGACAGACACCGTACCACAGATGACTATCCCTTCGGTGGAGGAAGCGGTCTGGTGATGAAGGCAGAACCACTTTTCGAGGCTGTGGAGAGTATTAGGAATCTCGCCGGTGCTGCTCACGTAGTATATACATCACCTCAGGGAAAGACATTCGACAATGAAAAGGCGAAAGAACTTAGCAAAAAAGAGAGACTGGTCTTTATCTGTGGAAGATACGAAGGTGTGGACGAGAGAGTAATGAGTGTAGTGGATGAAGAACTGACGATCGGCGATGTGGTTCTTAGTGGTGGCGAAATCGCCGTTCTGCTTATGGTAGAAGCGATTTCGAGGTTCGTTCCTGGCGTTATCGGAGACATGGATTCGGTAATTAATGATTCTTTCTACTCGAGCCTGCTGGACTATCCTCATTACACGCGTCCAAGGGAGTTTAGAGGAATGCGCGTACCCGAAGTCCTGTTGAGCGGCGATCACGAAAGAATTGAGGTTTTCAGAAGAAAGGAGAGTCTTGCACGAACAATGGAAAGGCGTCCCGATCTCTTTCTGAATCACGAATTCGATCAGTATGATAAAAAAGCTATTCTCTTGCTTTTCAAGGAGTTGAAGGATTGTGCTAAATAACATGTATCTGGCTTTGATCCACTATCCTGTTCTTGGCAGACATAAAAATATAGTATCGAGCGCGGTAACAAATCTCGATGTCCACGATATTTCGAGGACCTGCCGGACATACAATATCAAGGGATACTATGTTGTAAGTAACCTTCCGGCACAGAGAGAGATTGTTGACAATGTTTTGAACTACTGGCTGGAAGAGTTCGGAAAGGAGTACAATCCCAGTAGAAGCGAAGCTTTGACCGTCGTGAGAAGAGCTTCGTATATTGAAGATGTAATTGAGGAGATTGAAAGTGTGGAGGGAGTGAAGCCCGTACTGGTTTTCACCTCTGCAAAAAAGGGAACTGACAGACTGTCGTACAGCGAGATGTCAAAGATTGTCCGTAGCTCCAGTCTGCCCCATCTTCTGCTCTTTGGAACGAGCTGGGGGCTGCCTGAAGAGATTCTGAAGCTTTGCACTTATGCTCTTGAGCCGGTTCGGGCAGATTCAGACTTCAATCATCTCTCTGTAAGGGCTGCAGTTGCTATAATACTTGATAGGTTAATAGGCGAAGATACAGAAAAATAGGAGGGATTAACATGGATCAGTACATTAGATCTCTGGAAAACGAGTTCATCAGGCAAGACCTTCCCGAAATGGGTCCCGGAGATACGGTAAGGGTAAGTGTAAGGATAAAGGAAGGTAACAAGGAACGAGTTCAGGCCTTTGAAGGTATAGTCATGGGAATAAGAGGAAGCGGTACAGGCAAGTCCTTCACGGTGAGAAGGGTAGGATCTGCCGGTATAGGTGTGGAAAGGGTGTTTCCCTTCTCCAGTCCCGCTCTTGAGAAGATAGAGGTACTCAGAAGAGGAAAAGTAAGAAGAGCGAAGATCTACTATATAAGAGACGTGAAGGGTAAGGTAAAGATAAAAGAGAAGAGGAACTGAGCCCGTGGCTTCCGGTAGATCGGAGAAGACTTCTGGCAAAAAGGAATCGCGCTTTCTTCACGAGCTTAAAGAGTGGGGGAAGGCGATTCTCTATGCCGTAGTCTTCGGTACAATAATACGTCTTTTTGTGTTTGAGACAATGCTTGTTCCTACCGGATCTATGATCCCGACGATCAATCCGCCGGCGAGACTCTTTGTCGAAAAGATCACTTATTCTTACAGAGAGCCGGATTACGGAGATATCGTTGTTTTCTGGACTCCGTATGTGGATATTGAATCGCAGAAGTATCTCAGGGGGTTCGATAAATTCATGGATTTCTTTTCTCCCGCTGAGTACAGAGGACACGTGAAGTATGTGAAAAGGTTGGTTGGCAAGCCTGGAGATGTTCTGGAACTGAGGAAAGCCCCGAATTTCGACCCGGCGAAACCTTTTTATCAGCTCTATGTAAACGGCGAGGTTCCTCCTCAGCTTGAGTCGCGCAGATATGTGAAAGAAGGTATATTCAACGATCCGCGCTTCTTTCTAGGACTAGCCTATCCCGATGACCCTTCGTTGAGGTTCTCAGTGTATTACAGGCTATTCCAGGCTTACAAAGGGTTGATAGAGTACAGAGAGTATTATGATTCCGTGCTTGCCCCACTGGAACTCGAGAAATATATAAAGACCGATCCCGCAGGCGATTCTGTGAAGATAACAGTTCCAGAAGGGTTTAGGTTCATGATGGGTGACAACTCTGCGGAGAGTTTCGATAGCAGGTACTTCGGTTTTGTACCCGAGGAGGCAATAATCGGAAGTCCTATGCTAACTATATGGCCATTATCCGATTTTGGTCCACTAAGAAAATAACCGGGAAAAATCCCGGTTTCTGGCGGAGGCGGTGGGACTCGAACCCACAAGGGGCGTCAACCCCACCGATTTTCAAGACCGGCTCCTTAGCCAATTAGGATACGCCTCCACGGTGCAATTATAACTCTTTGTCTTCATACATTCAAGGGGCGATAAATCGTGAGAGATGTTCAGAATGAGAGAGATAGACGAAACATAAGAATAAACATGGTCGG
>LVBU01000013.1 GCA_001603185.1 Thermotogales bacterium Thermo_02
GGTGCCTATACATTTGCCGATAACGTAGTGCTCGAAGCACTCAGGCTAGTCAAATAGAGCTTTTACAAGCCCCTGGCTTTAGCCGTGGGGTATTTGACCTAACTGCCTCCTCTACTGAATCTATTCTTCATACTCTTCTCTGGATAAGAATTTACCACCAATTACCTCAAACGACAACGGCTTAAAGGATCTGTTAAAGTCGGCATAGATCTGAATTCTGCTCTGACAGTCGCTTCCTATGAATTCTTTATCCAATCTATAAGCCCCTTTTCCCTTGCCATAGTTCACACTTATGTCATAATACTTCCTGAGATGGCTCCGAAATTTCTCTCCACACTTGCTACACTGAAAGTGAACTATCACCGTGCTGCCGCTATCGTAAAAGGGATTTTTGGATATATCTCTCTCCTTCTTTTTGAAGAACATCCTTACTACCTCCTCATAACGATTTTGAAGTCTTTTGAGGCCTCATTACCCCAGTGATCTCGAACGACTACTCTCGCATCTCTGGGATAGGTCCAGTCTATGTCATTCCAGATGTTTACAGGTAGCAAACTGAGTGACTGGCTGGAACGGAGGTTGAACCAGTAGTCTACTTCGGTTGAGGGAGAAGAGTAGATTTCATATACTCTATTTGCCTCACTTTCGAGAAAGTAAGCGAAGTCTATCTGGTAGACAAGACTGTTTTCAACATATAACTCTATGGCTCTGGGGCTTACCGCGTGGCGCAACTGCACTCTGGCGCGAACATCGATAGGAGTTGAAGGGGTCATCTCTACGGTAAACTTCTCCTGAGAGAAGCTATACGTTTTTCCGCCGACTCTGATCTCTAAAATCTCCACGACGGAGGAGGGTCTACCGGTATCAAAGTAGTAACCCGGGTTGATTATAGTCTCCATTCTATTATCTCTGACTTCTAGATGCAGATGTGGCGGAACGTTACCCGTGTTTCCCGATTTTGAAACCACATCGTTACGCTTGAAGGGAATCTCCCTTGGATCAAAAGAGACTTCAACGTATTGATCTCCAAATTCAGCTGACAGCTGATAGTATAGATCATTCAGTTTCCTGCCGGAAAGCGAAGATGTGTCTCCCAGTTCATTGAGATGGGCATAGACAATGTTTATTCCCTTCTCGTTTGTAAGTATGTTAGTCACTCCGGGTAGTGTTAAGACCATTCCTATACCGTATATTGGGTGATTAAGGTAGATAATGTTCACATACGAATCTTCCGGGGAAAGTACGTCAAGCCCGACCGCACTACCTGTTGAATAGTCTAGACCCATATGAAAGTGCTCGGGATAGTTTATGTTTCTGGAGTTGCCTCTGTACTCTCCAAAATAACCCGTAAGCTCGGGAGTCCTCTTAAGCGGGAATGCCAGTGTTGAAGCCAAATACAGACCGACTATAAGGGCAAAAATCAGAGTTGCCAAGAGTCTCTTCATGATTACCTTTCCTCCTCGCAAATAGAAGAAATCAACTTTTCAAAAGTCTCTTCAGAAGATATGCACTCTATCTCTACAAAATCATCTCCATACTTCTCTGAGAGAATCTCAAGCGAGTCCCTGTACTTCATGAAGCTCGCCAGCTCAAATGGTCTAAATTTCAGAGTTCTCCTGATTCTGTCGGCACCTATAGCTCTCTCAATACCAGATAGAAGCCCGTCAATGTTGTACTTGCCAATTGCGCTTACTAAAAGGGCATCCGGGAAACTTCCCTCAAGCCAGTTAAGCCTTTCATTTGTACACTTGTCTATCTTGTTCAAGATATGAATTGTTCTTATATTCGACGCTTCTATCCTTTCAAGAGTTGCCTTCACAACGGAGTACTTGCTTTCAATGGCCATGTCGGAAGCATCGGAGACTATAACAATCAAGTCCGAGTACTTCACCTCATCAAGAGTAGTTCTGAAACTCTCCATAAGATGATGAGGCAATTCTCTTATAAACCCGACCGTATCGGAGACAAGAGCGCTCATACCAGAAGGCAGTCTCATCTTTCGAATTCTTGTATCAAGAGTTGCAAACAACTTGTCTTCAACCAGGAGCTCTTCGTTACTCACAATAGAAACCAGAGACGACTTTCCTGCGTTGGTATAACCAACAAAAGATACAAGCGGAATTGATGAATCAATCCTCTTCTTTCTAGAAACCTCGCGCTTTCTCTCGAGATCTTCGATTTCCTTTCGAAGCCGGGCGATCCTCCTCTGGGCAAGTCTCCTATCAATCTCGAGTTTCTTCTCGCCTGGGCCTCTCGTACCTATACCTCCGCCTGTCTGAGAAAGCATCTTACCCAGCCCCTTTAATCTGGGCAACTGATACTTAAGACTGGCAAGTTCGACTTCGAGTTTCCCCTCTTTCGTAGCAGCATGCTCAGCAAAGATTTCCAGTATCAGCTGAGTTCTATCGATAACTTCTGTACCGAGAAGCTTCTCAAGATTGAAGATTTGGGAGGGAGAAAGTTCGTGGCGAGTAATAACGAGCTTCGCGTCGAATGCTTCTAGAGTTCTCCTGGCAAAATCGACTTTGCCTTTGCCCAAATAATGCCGGGGGTCTGGGAAATCCAGATTCTGAACAACCGTCTCAACAATATTGTAGCCTGCAGTTCGGGCGAGCTCCTCAAGCTCGCCCAGTATCTCAAGTTTAATATTCTGTTCATTCGAAGAAAAAACAGCGATAAGCAGTGTATCTATGCTCTTTTCAATCCTCCTTCTTGCCAGTGGTGTTTGTCAATCTTACATACTTCTGAGGTACCATCATTTTTATAGCGTGCTTGTAAACTAGCGTCTGTTCCTGTCCGTCCTCAAGAAGAACTGTAAAATTGTCAAACGACTTCACCATTCCCTTTGTCTGGAATCCCCCTTCCAGATACATCTTAACCTCGATTTTGTTTACCCTTAGCAAATTCAAAAATCGGTCTTGCAGATTGAATTTTTCAGCCATAATTACCCCCCCAAACTGAGAGAATTGTATTTTCTAGCGCTCTGACAGAATCGGTTTCAGTCAAATCAGATAGATCAATCCCAAAAGCACCTTGATAACGCCTGAACCAGATTTCCTGACGACGGGCATATCTTCGCGTGTTGCGTATGATTAGTTCAAGCGCGCGTTCAAGCATAATTGAACCCCAAATATATTGTACCACTTCTGCGTAGCCTATTGTCTTTAACGCATTTAGGTCCGACGTATATCCAAGGGTCAGGAGCGACTCAGTCTCTTCTACAAGGCCGGTTTTAAGCATCTCCCCGGCTCGAATCTCGATCCTCTTGTGCAGTTCACTCCTGGACCTCTTGAGAACTATGATTCCATAATCTCTAGAAACTTCCTTCTCTTTCTGAATAAGGCTTAAAGGAAGCCCCGTAAGAAAGAAGACTTCAAGATATCTTGTAGTTCTTTTGATATCGTTCTCATGAATTCTGCAAAAGGCCTCGTAATCAAATCTTCTAAGTAGTTTCCTGAGAGTTCCCGGTCTATCTTCTTCAATCTGTGACAGCGCATTTCTGACCGCAGCATCACTTTCTGGAACTGACGCCAGCCCTTTCAGGAGGACCTCCGCGTAGAGACCCGTTCCCCCGGCAATAACCGGTATCTTTCCGCCACTGATAATCTTTTCGACTGAGGACATTGCCATTTCTCTATATTGTTTTGCATCGAAACTCTCGTCCGGATTCCTTACATCTATCATCCAGTGCTTCAGCAAGCGTCTTTCTATCTCGGTTGGCTTAGCAGTACCGATATCCATATGCCTGTATATCTGTCTGGAGTCGAGCGAGACTACTTCAATCGGAATTCTCTCCGAAAGGGCCAGAAGAAGCCCGGTCTTTCCAACAGCCGTAGCACCAAGGACTATCGGGATCATTTCTTCTCGATCACACCGTAAAGGACTCCACTCTTTTTGCTACCCCAGAGCCTGTCGAATTTCAGATCCAGCTCTTGGAAAAGAGTGTCTCTGGTTCGACTCTTTAGTATTAACCTCTTTGATGACACTCTCAGCATTTCGGATACATCTTCCCGGTTTATCCTTTCATAACTCGCGAAAGCCCTGAGGGGATTTATTGAATGCGATCTATATTGAGGAGTGTCGAACATCGGGTCGCAGTAGACTATATCATAAGAGTCATTGGAACAAGTCCTGACGAACTCTCGTAGGTCTACATTATAGACCTCGACTCTGGAGGCTGCCTCTTTTATCCAATCATCACTGTAGGGATAGTATTCTAACCCGTGAGAGACAATCCTGAAGATGTGTTCGGAGGCTTCAAGTCCGATTACTCTTCCTTCCGGAAGAAAATTGGCAATTAAGAGCGCCTCATTGCCCAAACCAAGTGTCGTATCGAGGACCGTTTCTCTTCCAGTAAGGCCCATGCTGTTTATCAGGTAATCTGAATCCTGAAGCTTGATGTTTTTGAGCCTGACTTTTGACATTCCCGGATGAAAGAAGAAGACAGAATCTCCGCTTCTTATTACCAGCTGGCCGTTCTTATCGAATACATAGTAGAAATCGAGCTCATGATCTTTCTCGTATTGCTTCAGTCTACTTCTTGATACGTATTCCACTTCCATCTCATCTGCGAGTCTTCTGGCCTTGTGAATCTCTTCTTTAGAAGGTTTATACGATGTTGTGACTGCGAATCTCATCTATTACCTCCGGGAATGGCGTCTTCTAGCAATCTCCTAAGCATGTCAAGTTCGGCTTCTCTTATCTTTATCCTTCTCTCCAGCTCTTCGTGTTCACTCTCGAGTCTCTCCAGTCTCTGCCTTGCCTGGCCGAGTCTGGTTATCGCGTTGTAGTTCGTAATAAGCAATAGAGAAAAGAGAAGAGCAAGGAATATGAACATTCCCAGAGGAAAACTGTTCTTCTCTTTCCTTCTGCTTATTTCAGACCACTCCTCGCGATACCTGCTATAAAGTACTTCTGCGTAAGCAAGAACAGAGCTATTACAGGTATAACCGAAAAAGTCGCAGCGGCCATCAAGAGGTGATAATCGCTACCGGCGGCAGAACTGAAGTTCTGCAATCCTACCGGCAATGTTCTTATCTCAGGACTCTTCGTCACTATCAGCACCCATAGGAAGGAGTTCCAGCTACCAACAAACTTCAGCAGGGCACCGGTTATCACCGCAGGCTTTGCAAGCGGCACCATGATAGTCCATAGAAATCTCCACTTGGTGAGTCCATCTATCATGGCA
This sequence comes from Thermotogales bacterium Thermo_02, assembly GCA_001603185.1. Lineage (GTDB taxonomy): Bacteria > Thermotogota > Thermotogae > Petrotogales > Kosmotogaceae > Mesotoga. The sequence goes on from LVBU01000013.1 coordinate 5,189, forward strand.
GCGTCATACAACTCGTTCGGAATCGTCATGAAGTGCTGCCTCATAAGGAATATGGCGAAGACGCTCACCACCCACGGCACTATCAATGCGTAATAGGTGTCTATCCAGCCCAGAGCCGTTAGCGTTACGAAATTCGGCACCAGGAGGACTTCACCGGGCACCATCATAGTGGCTAGAAACAAGGTGAATATAAGGTTTTTACCGAAGAACTCGAGCTTTGCAAAGGCAAAGGCGGCCATCGCAGCAAAGATTATCTCCAGGAAAGTGGTCACAATAGCCACAAAGACCGTGTTGAAGTAGTACGTACCGAATGGCGCCGCGTTCCATGCAGTAATGTAGTTCTGAAAGAAGTTCTTGAAGGTTTCAGACAGATTGAAATTAGCCTTACCGGCGGCCATGTCGTCTTTTAGCCAGACAGCCGAAATTCCCCGAAGCTTTATTTCGAATGACTTTGCTCCCGAGGGAGATGTCAGACCTCTAAAGTATACCTTCTCTACTTCAGCAGGTTTGATTGAGAGATCAAGCTCTGTGAATATGTCTGAATGCATTCTGGAGAAAGCTCCAACAACACTTGTTTCTTCCCACCTTCTCCTTATGAATCCCGCGAAAACATCTGAATCAACATTTCTAGCGTGCCTATCAAGAGAAGCAAGGATACTGCCGACAGTTATAGTCTGACCGCTTGCGGAAGCGACATCCCTTATCAAGGACTTTATAGCTTCGTAAGAGGTTTCGGCGGACATCGAACTTCTGACTCTCTGGTCCAGACTGCGGTCACCTGCCACAATCAGAGAGGTCCTGATGAAGTTCATCGCATCGTTTAGCGTTTCCAGAACTACCTGAGTGTTCACGTAGTAAGGACCAAGACTTCTGTTGAAGTCCCTGTCAAGATAGTTTATCAGAATAGTGACAGCATTTCGGATGTTTGACGGTGACAACGTTGAAGCCAGATGGTCTTTGATGTCTTTGCCGGCATTTAGAGTATCTAGCGACGAGACAACAAGCTCATGAACCTCTCTGTCTGTTCTTATCCTCCCAACAATCGATGCGCTTGCAAGAGAGAGAGTCTGTGAATCTTCGTAGAACCTTCTAAGCTTTGCATAGAAGCCCAGAAGATCTGCCCACTGCTTTAGACCAGTTCCTGCCGCCTCGAGAGCTCTCTCGAGCTGTCTAGCAGGAAGCGCCAATTTCGAATCGGATTCAATCGCTTCCGCTGCAAGTTTCATTATGCTTTTTGAAACCTCTTCCATCCTGGAGAGATCCACGACCAGATTCGAAACCAGTTTCTCGATTTCCTCAAGGCTCGTTACGCCTGTGGCTCCAGTTCTGTACGAATCCAGCTCAATAACAGTTTTTTCGAACCCTGCGACCGGTCCCGCCAGTAGCTCAAGAGAGTTCTCGACAAGTCGCTTCTTCAACTCCTTCGTGAGTTCGGAGTCAACCGGAAGTTCTTTCAGAGAATTCTCTATACCCTGCTTTAGCCTTTCTATAAGGGTGTTATACTGCATCTTAAGAGTGGTGACAAGCGTGACGCGTCTTATGAATCCATTGTCATTATAGACAGCGACTGTGAAGAAACGGTCCAAAAATCTCCCCACGTCTTCAACCGGCAGGCCCTTGAGTTCCTTCTCATAAGCGGCGGGAAGATTCTCCACAAGCGCCTCGTATTTTTCGATTAATCCTTGAAAGCGAGCCTCGTCTATTTCGACAGCATAACGCGCTGGAGAGCCATCCCTTGAAAGCAGCTGTATCTCTATTTCACCACGTCGTATATGGTCATCATTAAGATTCACTATTATTGTATCGTAACTTACCGATTCGCCAATAAGGGCTGCAAAATTCCGGAACTCGCTTAGACTCAGTGTCGAGAGATCGACAGACGCAGTAAGACTCTTCTGACGTATCTGCGTCTTGAACTGGAAAGAACTGGCCGCGTTTTTTGTCGTCCATACCGGAGGCCACGAAGAGACTTCACTTGGAGCTTTGAAAGAAGTCGCGACCATCCAGGCAAACGGTATCAACATGAGGAACGCTCCCCCAATAACGAGTACGTATACAAATATCTTTGAGATGACTTTTGATGAAGAATTCGACATCACAATCACCTCAACCTTCATAGTGGACGCGCTTCTTCCCGACATACAGCTGGACCATTGTGAGAAGAAGTATAATCATGAAGAGAATATAGGCCGCGGCGCTGGCAACACCCATTCTCTGCTGATTGTAGAAGGCGTCGAAGACATAATACACAAGAGTGAGACCGCTTTTGTTTACCGGTCCGGGTAAGCCCTGATAGAGTATGAATATCTGCGAGAATATCTTGAATGAACCTATCATCGTTATTATCATTATGAAGAAAGTCGTTCCCGAAAGAAGTGGCCAGGTTATGAACTTGAACTTCTGCCATGGACTGGCCCCATCGACGTCGGCGGCTTCATAGTAGGACCTGTCGATATTCTGGAGACCGGCAAGGAAGATAACCGATGTATATCCTACGTGCTGCCACACAGATACCAGTGCGATTGTCGGTATAGTCCAGGCCTCCTCTTTCAGCCAGGCAATCTTTGGAATATTGAACCATGAAAGCATGTAATTCAGTAACCCGAACTGATCATTGAACATCCACTGCCATACAAGAGAAACAGCAACAACCGAGGTAACGAAAGGTATGAAATAGGCCGTTCTAAAAAAAGATCTGAACCTGATATTCCTGTTTAGAAGTATGGCGATTATCAGGGCCAACACTATTTGAGTCGGAACCGAAATCGCGACGTAGTAGACCGTATTATAGATAGACTTCAGAAAGTCAGAACTTTCTTTGGCGAGAGTAAAGTACCTTACGAAATCTGCACTCTGATTGATAAGTACATCTGCAAATAGATAATAAACTCCGATAAAGAGAATAATCGTAAACCATTGACTGGATTTCAGCT
>LVBU01000218.1 GCA_001603185.1 Thermotogales bacterium Thermo_02
AAGACGCCTTTTATAGATAACGTGCGGAAGTTTGACAAGAGACTTCAGATATATGATGTGGGAGCCGAAAGAATATATACGAGGGATAAGAAGACCATTCTTATGGATACTTACGCCCTCTGGAAAATTGTAGATCCCAGAAGGTTTATAGAGACAATGAAGTCAGAACAGATAGCTCTCACCAGAATAGACGACGTTGTCTATTCACATGTGAGAAACACTTTTGGAAAGCTGGATTTCGACGACATCATTTCGGGCAGCAGAACCGATGTTCTCGATGAGATAACACGACTCTCGGCAAATGACCTGAAGGATTTCGGACTCGAAATAGTTACAGTAAGGGTTAAGAGAGCGGATCTTCCCGATGAGAACAGGAACGCAGTCTTCAACAGGATGAGATCAGAGAGGATTCAGGAGGCATCATTGATCAGAGCCGAAGGCGATAGAGAGGCGAGAAAGATAAGGGCCGAAGCGGCCAAAGAAGCCCAGATAATAATCGCCACGGCCCAGCAGGAGGCCGACATCATTATCGGAACTGGAGATGCTTCTGCTCTTACCATCTATGCCGATGCCTTCAATCAGGACCCGGAGTTCTACGAATTTCTGAGAAGGCTGGAGGTTTACGCGAACACTCTCGGAGATGGGAAGTTTATACTGGGACCTTCAATGGATTTCATCGATAAGCTTACAAGAGTGGAGTAATGAGCTGTACTACATCTATCGAAAAAAATGGTACGTTTGAAGTCAGTATCAAGCGATCGCGTTTCATTGGAAACTGCAGAAGATGCACTAGCGAGGAGGATGCGAAATCCTTCATAAGGGATGTATCTGCAGCTTTCGCTAACGCTCAGCATAATTGCTGGGCCTTCAGAGTCAGTAACGGCAGTCGGGAGACAACTAATTTCTCAGATGCCGGAGAACCCCACGGGTCAGCGGGGGCACCGATTATCGGGGCGATCGAGAAGCTTGGCCTGACGAATGTGGCAGTAGTTGTTACCAGATACTTTGGAGGTACTAAGCTTGGGATAAGAGGGCTGATAGATGCCTACGGCGGTACAGCTCTACAATGTCTGAAGGTGGGATCGATCGCTAAGTTTTGCGTTGGTTTTGAAATTCTGCTTGAGATGAGCTACAGTCAATGGAGCGATATGACGCATCTTCTGAATCCCGGCGTCGATTACACTATTGAAGGTGTAGCATACACAGATCTTGTGAAGGCGAGAGTTCTGGTTATGGAATCCAGTTTCTCAAGACTCGCCGGTTTTCTTGAAGAGCGCAGAATACAGTATTCAAAAGGTAAGCAAATAGAGCTATCACACCCGGTAGAGCAGTAGTTCTACCGGGGATTTCTTTCGAAGTAATAGTCAAGAATGTCCCTTGAAATCTCCGAGGCAAGACCCGAGCCATAACCCCCATCCTGAACAAATACCGTCACAATTACTTCCGGCTCTTCCACGGGCGCGAAACCGGTGAACCACGAATGTGTCGGTCTGGAACCCCCTTGCTCCGCAGTCCCGGTCTTACCCGCCGCCGACCACTTGAAGTCTCTGAAAGCGTTGTAGGCAGTTCCTCCATCTGCGGCACTACCTCTTTTGCTTATTACGTCACGCATAGCTTCAATTAGGAGATTCCAGCTCTCCTCATCAAGATTGATAATTGTCCTTTCGCTCTTCTGTTCAGTTCCTATGTAGGGGATAATCTCTCTACCCCTCATAGCTATCTCTCCGGTCATCCTCGCGAGTTGGAGTGGAGTTATGCTGAGAAATCCCTGCCCGATTGAAGTTAGAATAGTATCTCCGGGAAACCAGTTCTGGTCGAATCTCTGTCTCTTCCATGCGGGAGAAGGAAGCAGCCCAATCGACTCCTCCGGAAGGTCGATTCCGGTATAGTCAAATAGACCCCAATCTTTGCCGTATCTGTTCAGGCTCTCGATCTCAAGACGTAAACCGAGTTGGTAGAAGTAAACGTTGCAGGAGACGGTTATCGCCTTCGAGAGATCCGTCACTCCGTGACCGTAGAGAAACCAATCCCTGTAAATACCCTGTACCTCACCCTTACTATCTTTGTACTGAAAGCTACCCCCGCAATTAACCTGAACCGAAGGATCTATTCCCTCGGCGAGTGCGACCATTGCGATGAAGGGCTTTATTACGGAACCTGGAGTGAAGGGGCTTATAGCCCTGTTCACGAGAGGGGTTGAAGGGTCGAGGTTCATTTTCTGCCAATCGCGGTTTGATATGCCTCTGGCAAAAAGGTTGTTGTCAAAAGCTGGAACTGAAACGATAGCAAGTATCTGTCCGTCACTCTTCATTACAACCGCGGCTCCGTTAAAGCCGGTTCGTAAGATTCTCTCATATATGAATCTGCTCAGAAATGAATCTATTGTAAGTGATATGTCATCTCCTGGGGCCGGAGGTCTTTCGCTCTCCACGTTGACCACGTTACCAAGGCTGTTTACTCTGACAATCCTTTCGCCGGGTATTCCTGTAAGTAATGTGTCGTATTGCTTTTCGATTCCCATAACGGCCTGCCCGTCACTCTTGAGATACCCTATGACATGTGTCAGGCCGGCATTGTCCGCGTAGTATCTTATTATTCTCTCACTGATTGAGAGTTCGGGATAGTCTCTTAGACGTTCGGCCAGTGAGGTCGGCAGCCAGGTCTCAACGCTTCCGGACACCTCGATTCTCTTTACTAGAGAAAGAGCCATCTCTTTGTTTTCGAAAGCGTCTATTATTATTCTCTTCAGATCCTCCGGAAGGAATACCACATTCTTTCTTATTGTATATATCGGAGCGTCCCAGGCCAGAGGAACGCCATATCT
>LVBU01000219.1 GCA_001603185.1 Thermotogales bacterium Thermo_02
TCTATTAACAATGCTTAATTCAACTCGAGTTTAACGCAGAACTTTTTGGATTGTTGTCAAAATATTTTCTACCGGCACAAGTTCGATTGAGTTTTTTTGTTTCAGTGACTTTGAATTGTTGGCTGGAATAAGAATTTTTTTAAATCCAAGCTTCGCTGCTTCCTGAATTCTTTTTTCGACGTTGCCCACACTGCGTACCTCGCCGCCAAGGCCGACTTCGCCGATTACAACCGTATCATTCTTCGAGAATTTATCCGTGAAGCTTGATGCAATAGCGCAACAGACAGCGAGATCGACTGCCGGTTCATCAATTCTAATTCCACCGGCGATATTTAAAAAAACATTTTGCGTGGATAGCTTTAAACCGGCGCGTTTTTCAAGAACCGCAAGAAGAATTGATAACCGACGATAATCAAAACCCGTTGCTACTCTCTGCGGGTTACCGAACGCGGAAGGAGTAACAAGCGCCTGAACTTCCAATAAAATTGGGCGTGAACCTTCTATACTTGCAGTTACAACCGAGCCGGTAATCTCTTTTTCGCGTTCGCTCAAAAATATTTCACTCGGGTTTTTTACTTCGTGCAAGCCATCCTCGTGCATTTCAAAAATTCCGATTTCATTCGTACTGCCGAATCGATTTTTTTGAGCCCGCAAAATTCTGTAAGAATAACTTCGCTCGCCCTCGAACTGTAGAACAGTATCGACAATATGTTCGAGCAGTTTGGGGCCGGCAATCATTCCTTCTTTTGTGATATGCCCGATAATAATTATTGCGCAATGCCTTTTTTTGGCGACGCGCATCAGCTCCGAGGTGCACTCACGTATTTGGGTAATTGTACCTGGCGTATTTTCGAGATCGGATTTATACGTTGTTTGAATCGAATCAACAATTACAACTTCCGGTTCTTCTTTTTCGATAGCGCTAATAATTGTATCGAGGTCGGTCTCCGTCATCGCGAGAACATCCGGCGATGATACTTTTAATCTTTTAGCGCGAAGATTAATTTGATTTACGGATTCCTCGCCGGTAACGTACAAAACTTTTTTTTGAAGCTTTGCCGCCGCTTGCATTACGAGAGTCGACTTCCCTATTCCAGGGTCGCCGCCGATTAACACAACCGAGCCCGGCATCAATCCGCCGCCAAGTACGCGGTCGAATTCCTCTATATTAGTTTTGATGCGAGTTTCATTTTCGTGAACAAGTGAATCTAATTTTACAACATTGCCGCTTGCAGCATTTACCTGTAACGAAGTTTTTTTTATCTCGACCAATTCTTCTACAAAAGAATTCCAGTTATCGCACGATGGGCATTTACCAATCCATTTCAAGGATTCATAGCCGCAATTGGAACAAACATATTTAGTTCTTGATTTGCTCAATTTCTATTCCCCAACTTTTTCAAACCCAGTGCGTTTAATAAAATTTTGGATTACAACATCGCTGCTATCCAATAATTGCTGCGGTGAACCGGTAAAATAAATTTTGCCTTCGTGCATCATCGCGACTTTATCCGCGCAGTTTTTAACGCTGAACATATCGTGAGTTACAATTATAGAAGTGACTTTTATTTTGTTGTTCAAATCTTTTATTAACTCGTCAATTGAGTCGGACATAATTGGGTCCAACCCGGTAGTCGGTTCATCATACAAAACATACGCTGGATTTGTAACAAGCGCGCGCGCCAAGCCGACACGC
>LVBU01000220.1 GCA_001603185.1 Thermotogales bacterium Thermo_02
TTTGATTACTTCTTCTTTTGGGTCTTCTTCAATCTTCTTCTTTCTCGGGCTCAAATCATACGGTACATTCAGTCCATCATAAGGAAGAATGTACCTACCCTCCTTCCATTTTGTAGGAATTGTTTATTTACTGAAGCCATAGTATAAGAAAGCACGGGAGTCTTATCCCACGTGAAGTACCTGTTTCCATCAGGAATAATATAACATTTCAGAGGAAAAAAACAAAGCTATTGCTGCTGTTTTCTTTCATACATCTGCCAGTCGCTCATAAATCTCTTCAAACCACTGTCTGTCAGCGGGTGGTTAAAGAGCTTCAAGAGTACATCATACGGAATTGTGGCGACATCGGCTCCCATAAGAGCGGCCTGCAGTACGTGCATCGGATGTCTCACGCTGGCGACGATTACCTCGGTCGCGAAACCATAGTTTGAGAAGATCTCAATTATCTCCTGAACCAGCTGCATTCCATCGTTTCCGACATCGTCAAGCCTTCCGACAAATGGACTGACATAACTCGCGCCGGCCTTTGCAGCGAGTAAAGCCTGCAAGGCGCTGAAAACAAGAGTGACATTGGTCTTTACACCTTCGGAACTGAGAACATTGACGACTCTCATGCCGTCAACGGTCATCGGTATCTTGACGACAACATGCTCGTTTAGCGAAGCCAGACTTCTTGCCTGAGAAAGCATCGTCTCAAAGTCAGTGGCCACGACCTCTGCCGATACCGGACCCCTTACTACCTGACAGATCTCCACAATGCGCTCTTCAAAGACAGCTTCTTCCTTTGAAACGAGCGTGGGGTTTGTCGTAACTCCATCGACCAGACCCAGGTGCACACCGTTTCTTATTTGCTCAATATTGGCAGTATCAAGGAAAAACTTCACCTTATCACTCCTTGAAAATGGCTACCTTTCGGTAGCCATTATTTGGATTCCTTCTTTTCTTCATAGTCTATGAGCTGGATGACTGCCATCTCACTTGCGTCTCCTCGTCTCATACCGAGCTTGACTATCCTTGTGTAACCGCCGTTTCTGTCCATGTACTTTGAGGCGACTTCGTCACAGATCTTCTTCACAAGTCTTCTATCATTGAAATTTCGGTTAATCTCTCTTCTCAAGGCGAGGTTTCTGGACTTCAGTTCCTGCAGCTCCGGACTGCCTCCGGCCTTGGAGCCGAACTCCTGGCTGATCGCATTTGCTTTCTTCGCCCTGGTGATTATTGTTTCTACAAACGGCCTCAATTCCTTGGCTCTCGTAACGGTGGTTACAATCGTTCCGTGTTCGAAGAGCTCTCTGGCCAGATTTTTCATCAATGCCACCCTTTGACTGTGGGGCATGTTCAGTTTCGTTCCACTCACTCTATGACGCATGGTTTATTGACCTCCTCACCATCATTCTTTCTTGAGTATGATGTTGAACTTGTCTCTCATCTTCTTGACGACCTCTAGCATAGACTTCTCGCCAAAGTTTCTTATTTTGAGAAGATCGGCCTCGGACTTATCAAGCAGGTCTCCAATGGTATTGATCTTGTCTCTCTTGAGACAGTTTAGAGATCTGACGGAGAGATCCAGTTCCTCGACCTTCTTCGAAGCCAGAGAATCTGTATCTTGCTCTTCGGGCTGTAGAGATTCGTTACTCAACTCTACCTCTTCAATCATCATTTCCTCTTCCTCTTCGGTTTCGTCCGAAGCGTTGATTAGGTTTTGAGACTGACTACCCAGGCCGCCCGACACTACCTCGAAGTGCTTCGCGAGCACGTCGGTAGCCTTAAGCAAGGCCTCAGATGGAGTCAGCGACTTCTTCGTCCAGACCTCCAGAATCAGCTTGTCGTAGTCTGTTCTCTTGCCGACACGGACATTCTCGGTCTGAAAATTGACTTTTAGGACCGGACTGAATATACCGTCTATATAGATCATCTCAACGTCATGATCTATCTCCATTTCGGAAACCGGTACAAAACCCTTTCCAATCTCTGCGAACAGCTCGATATAGACAATCGAATCGGTGTTTAGCGTGGCAATGTACTGCGATGAGTTCACCACCTCAACACCCGTCGGCGCCTTTATATCACCGGCAGTAACTACTCCGGGACCGGCCTTTTCGAGAGTGAGTTTAACCGGATCGGAGAACTCCAGAGCAGGCTTCAACTGAACCTTTTTAAGATTCAGTATGATTTCCAGTATGTCTTCCTTGACACCTTCGATTACATCGTATTCGTGGTACTTTCCGGGAATCTTTAGCTTGGTTATCGCCATACTCGGAATCGACGAGAGAAGTACTCTCCTCAAAGAGTTTCCAATTGTAATGGCGTAACCTCGCTCCATAGGGGAAAGCACGAATCTGGTGTAAAGGCTATTCTGATCTTCCTTTTCTTCCTCAATTCTCAGGTTCTTTGGCATTACGGATGCTATCATTTATCTCGCCCCAGGGTTCGGGCACACACCTCCTTTCAAGAAGGTTAGAATCGGTTTACTTGGAGTAGAGCTCAATAATGGACTGTAGATCAACGGGGATATCCACTTCTTCTTTGGCCGGATACCTCAGGTAAGTAGCCCTGAAGTTCTCGTAATCGACTTCAAACCAGGGATACGCGGCTCTCTCTTTTGACGCCTCAACCGAATCTTTGATCGGAAGCACAACTCTGCTCTTTTCCTTTATTTCCACAATATCACCGACTCTAAGGCTGAAAGAAGGCTTGTTGACCTTTCTACCGTTAACCGTAACATGACCGTGGTTAACCAGCTGTCGGGCCTGTCTTCTACTTGAGGCAAAACCCATTCTGAAGATCGCGTTGTCCAGTCTGGACTCAAGGATTTTCAAAAGGGCGCTACCCGTTTCTTCGTGCTTTCGTACCGCCATTTCAAAGTATTTTCTGAACTGTCTCTCGAGGACACCGTAGATTCTCTTGACCACCTGTTTGGATCTCAACTGCATCCCGTACTGCGTGAGCTTTCTAGTAGAGGCTCCGTGCTGTCCGGGTGCAACCGGTCTCTTGACCTGCCCACACCTGGGAGAAAAGCATCTCTCTCCCTTCAAATACAGCTTGAAACCTTCACGACGACACTGCTTACAAACCGGTCCTGTATATCTGGCCATTCAATTCCCTCCTCAATCACACTCTTCTTCTTCTTCTCGGTCTGCAACCGTTGTGGGGAAGCGGGGTAATATCCTTCAGCGTTTCGATTGTCAAACCTGCCGCCTGAATAGTTCTTATAGCGGCCTCGCGTCCTGATCCCGGTCCCTTTACTTCGATACCAACCCTCGTAATTCCCATCTTCATAGCTTCTTTGGCAATCCTGTCTGCACCCAGCTGGGCGGCATAGGGAGTCGATTTCTTCGACCCGGAGTATCCGGCTGTACCACCGGAAGTCCACATCAGAGTGTTTCCATCGGGATCGGTTAGAGTGATAATCGTATTATTGAAAGAGGACTTTATATGGACTATCCCTTTATCGGTCGTAAGCTTCTTTCTTTTCTTGGCTGCTGGTCTCTTTGCCATTCAATTTACCTCCCGCTTTATCCTTAACTCTTCTTGCGAATTTTACTCGCTCTGGAACCCTTGCGCGTTCTTCCATTGGAATGGGTCTTCTGACCCCTGACAGGCAAACCGTTTCTGTGCCTGTAACCTCTATAGCTTCCTATCTCAATGAGCCTCTTTATCGAACGGTCGACCTCTGTTCTGAGTTCACCTTCGACTTTGAAATGCTCATTAATATACTTCGCTATTCTACTGACTTCTTCGTCAGTAAGATCCTTTGCCCTTTTGTCACCGTCGATCTCGGTTCCAGAAAGGATCTCTTTTGCTCTTGTGTACCCTATACCATAGATATAGGTCAGGGCAACGAAAGTCTTTTTGTTGTTAGGAAGCTCAACACCAAGAATACGAGCCATTCATTTCCCTCCTTAACCCTGACGCTGGCTGTGCTTGGGATTCTTTTCGCAGATAATCCTGATTCTCCCATTGCGTCTTATAATTTTGCAGTGTTCACATCTCTTCTTTACCGAAGCGCGGACTTTCAATTCGTTTCTCCTCCTTTGTCTATCCTTTTTCGATAAACAATTCTTCCTTTGGTCAGAT
>LVBU01000221.1 GCA_001603185.1 Thermotogales bacterium Thermo_02
TCGTCCAAGAGCATGGACCCGTCCTTCGAAAGAGCAGGAAGAGGAGAGAGGAAGAGAGAGAAGGAGAGAGAGGCGAGAGGTTAGAAGAGCGAAAACACGAGATGAAGAGAGAGGGCGAGACGAGAACGGGTCTAGAGTGTGGTGTCTAGGGTCTGGTAAGAGAGGGAAGAGCGGGAGAGACGTCCTCCGTTCGCCGTCCACCGTCCGAGAAGAGCATGAAAAGCGAAAAGCCGTCCTTCGTCCTTCGTCCAAGATCGTGAACCCGTCTTTCGAAAGAGCGGGAAAGCGTTCCGGAGCTAGGAGATCTGTTCCTCGTTCAGAAGAGCGAAGAGATCTTGATCTTCATACCTCTGTCCTCTCACCCCTTACCTCTGTTCCACTCGGTTACCCACAACCCACCGCGATTCTTACCGCCCGCGAAGCGGAACTGGCGCGACGCAGTCGTACTGGCGCCACGAAGTGGTACTGGCCTGCGCAAGCAGACTGGCGACTCTCTTCTTCTCGTGAGCGAAGCGAACTCTCGAATGTGTTCTTTCTCGGCTCTTACCGGCTCTTACCCACAACCTGCAACGCACAACCTTCCATCGATCTTAAGCCCGCGAAGCGGAACTGGCGCGACGTAGTCGTACTGGCGCCACGAAGTGGTACTGGCCTGCGCAAGCAGACTGGCGGGTCTAAGGAGGTGATCCCGGATCGGGGTCCGGGATGACGGGATCGGAGTCCGGGATGACAGTTGCGAAGGAGGTTCTCGCCTTCTTGGCACACTCTTGCCTCATACCTCTTAACTCTGATCCATGCCGCCGCTTTCTTCAAGCAGATCAAAGAAGGTTTGCACTACCAGTGGGTCGTACAGTTTTCCCGAGTTCTCTCGCAACTCCTTCAGGGTCTCTGCCATCCCCGGTGCAATTCTGTGAGGTCTATCATGGTTCATTGCCTCAATGACGTCGGCCACAGCAAGTATTCTTGACTCAAGGAGCAGCTTGTCTCCTTTCAGTCCCTTTGGATAGCCTGAACCATCGATGCGCTCGTGATGTTGAAGAATGATCTCGAAGACTCTTTTGTTCAGTGGTAATCCTTTCAGCAGATTGTATGACTCGACAACGTGGTTCTTTATTATTTCGTACTCGACTTCATTTACGGGAGTTACCTTTGAGAGGATGTCGGTCGGAACATACAATTTGCCCACATCGTGTATCCGGCAGGCAATAACTAGGTCCCTAAGACGTTCTTGGGATAATCCCAGACTTCTTCCCAGTTTTTCCGAGATTTCGGCCACTCTCTTCTGGTGTCCTCTGGTGTAGGGGTCTTTGATCTCAGTCGTTTTGCTAAGGATTTCTGTCAACTCTTCGACCATTACGTTCATCTCTTCATAGAGCGTATTGAAAGGTTCCTTCAAAGATCTGAAGACTACGCCTTCTAGAATCACGAAGTATGATATGAGCCTGAAAACATGGCCTATAACGGGTGTGATGCTATAAGGGTCTATATAGAGCGTAAAAAAGAATTCGGCCAGCGCAGTGAAAAGGAGGGCATAGAGGATGTATTGTCTGTAAGGCTTTATCTCCAATGATTTGGCGCGCTTCAGTAGGAACAGGGTGAGCACAATAATAGCGATCGTAATATACTCCATTGTTACTTTACATACCGTAAGACCAGTACCGTCCAGATAGCAGACCGGAAATACTCCTGTAGCAATCATGGCGATACCAGTCGCTCCCGCAAAGGCATAGAAGACCGTATAGGCAATATTACATCTCTTGCACGCCGGCAGAAGCAGCGCCAGAGCAATTCCGGAGGACTCTATAACACGTGCCAGCACCCAAAACTGGGCAGAGTGATTCGTTTCCCACGAGGGAAAGACATTAATCCCTTCGTACGATAGAGTATGTAGTATATCGATTGCCAGAACGACTGCATAAAGACTGCCTATCCTGAAGACCAGGTTGTTCTTTCTTCCGGCTATGTAGGCTACCGCAACAAGCATCATCGCTACCGCAATCGTGATTATCTCAACTACTGAATGGAAGAGCAGATAGTTAATGCCGGAAAGAAGCAAACAGCATAGAGCTACAATAACCCACAAAAGAAGGTGACTTCTCAGCTTCACAGGAACTCGCCCCCAATAAGAACACAGAAACCTTATGAAATGATCTTCTTCCTTAGCAATTATAGCAAACCCGGAACTACGCAAAGCCAACTGTAAGAACCTCGCAGCCACTGATTCAAAGAATATTTCATGCTATTTCTGTTGCATATAGAAGCACTGATATCTTCTTGCAAATGACGATGATTTCCGCAGAACGATGGGAGTCTTTCCCGTATTGAAAGCGGAGAAATTTTGTTGTATTATATATATGACATCCCCCACCGGTAGGGAGGGTATTAGCGAATCAAGTTACTATTGCAAAAGGTACCATTATGGCTGCTCTTGTAACGCGATTTTCAGAGTAGATTGTGCAGCCCCCGGTATGAGGAAGATGATAATCTTTTTGGCGGGCTTAATGCGAACCGAAGCAACGGTGTAACTACAGGCACTTGCAGGACAAAGAGAGTGGACGATTCTGCGAAGAGAGAACATAGTGTGTTGAGTTCAGGTTACACAGGAAATATAGGAGGGCGCTGAGATGAAGCGAGAGTATATAGTCAAGGGTATGAGCTGCGCGGCCTGTGTCAGGGCAGTTGAACGAGCCGCCGCAAAAGCTAAAGGCGCAGGCGATCCTGTAGTCAATCTGGCTACCGAAAAGCTCATTATAGATCCACTTGAAGGATTCGACGAGAACGATCTGATCGGAAGGGTCAAAGATGCCGGTTATGAACTTGAAAGAGCTTCGGGAGCCAGAGATATTGCGCTGCAAATAGAGGGAATGTCATGTGCCTCATGTGTAGTTGCTATAGAGAAATCAATAGAGAAGCTTGAAGGTGTTGAAAGCGTCTCGGTAAACCTGACAACTGAAAGAGCTTCCGTAAAATACGATCCCGGAAAGACGAGGATACAGGATATAAAGAACGCGATCGAAAAGGCCGGATACAGAGCGGGAACATCTACAAATTCCAGTAACGATGAAGACAGACTGAAGAGAGAGAGTACTATCAAGGCCTACAAGAGAAGGTTTCTTATCTCGGCAGTTTTCGCGATCCCTCTCTTTGTTATCTCGATGGGACACATGATAGGAGTGAAGTTGCCGGCTTTCCTGGATCCACACATGAATCCGCTTAATTTCGCGCTTGTCCAGCTTCTGCTTACGGTTCCGATTGTTTTCGCTGGTAAAGACTTCTATACAAAGGGTCTGGCGGCACTCTTCAAAAAAGCGCCGAATATGGATACACTGGTTGGGCTGGGCACAGGTGCCGCCTTTCTCTATGGCGTGTTTGCAACATTTCAGATAGCGGCGGGAAATCACGCATATGCGGCGGATCTTTATTTCGAGACGGCGGGCGTTATAATCGCTCTTGTTTCTCTTGGAAAATACTTCGAAAACCTCTCGAAGGGGATGACGTCCGAAGCAATAAGGAAGCTGATGAACCTGACTCCAAAAACTGCGATGCTCAAGCGCGATGGACAATACGTCGAAATACCCCTTGAAGAAGTGGAGAAAGGGGACATCCTGCTGGTAAAGGCGGGAATGTCTGTGCCGGTAGATGGTTCAGTTATAAGCGGCAGCAGTACCGTTGATCAATCTATGCTCACTGGTGAATCGATACCGGTTGACGTAAAGGAAGGCTCTAAGGTGACCGGTGGCACTGTGAATATAAACGGCATTATAGAGATCAAGACCACTGAAGTCGGCAGCGATACCGTGCTTTCGCGGATTATCAAGCTGGTCGAAGATGCGCAGGCGACCAAAGCCCCGATAGCTAGAATGGCAGATATCGTAAGCGGTTACTTTGTTCCGCTTGTGCTGGTTGTTGCAGCGATAGTCTTTATAACATGGCTGCTGATCGGATACGGCTTCGTCTTCTCTATGTCGATGACGATTGCCGTTCTCGTTATCGCATGTCCCTGTGCTCTCGGACTTGCAACACCAACTGCGATAATGGTCGGCACCGGTCGGGGAGCGGAGACCGGGATTCTGTTCAAAAACGGCGAGGCTCTGGAGACAGCCCACAGGGTCGACGCAATAATCTTCGACAAGACCGGCACCGTAACAAGCGGCAGACCTGAACTGACAGATATTACGACTTCCGGCGGCTCCGATAGTGAATATGCTCTTAAGCTGGTGGCTAGTATAGCCAGCAGAAGCTCACATCCTCTAGATAGGGCAATTGTGAAGGCCTATGACGGCGAGCTTCTTGAAGTATCCGAGTTTTCCGCCATTCCGGGAAAGGGCATTAGAGCTCTTGTCGACGGGAAAGACATGAGACTTGGCAGCCGTTCGTTCGTGGGAATTAGCGATCCATTCGTAGAGGAACAGAGCAAGATTCTGTCTGAACAGGGGAAGACGGTGATAGTTGCCTCGATCAACGGAGAATTGCTGGCTATTCTCGCAATAGCCGACGTGGTAAAGGACTCGTCGCGAGAGGCTATTTCGCGTCTGAAGACTTCGGGTATAAAGACTTACATGGTTACGGGTGACAATGAGAGAACTGCCAGAGCCATCGCCGGCCAGATAGGCCTTGATGAAGTCATCGCTGAAGTTATGCCTCAGGACAAAGCGGAGAAAGTTATGGAGTTGAAGAGAAGAGGGTTTACCGTCGCTATGGTGGGAGACGGGATAAACGATTCGCCGGCCCTGGCCGCAGCCGATGTCGGAATAGCGATCGGTTCTGGAACAGACATAGCTATCGAGGCGGCAGACATAGTTTTGATGAAGGATGACCTCATAGACGTTGCGAATGCCCTCAGTCTCTCACGGATAACGATAAGAAACATAAAGCAGAACCTGTTCTGGGCGTTCTTCTATAATACTGTCGGCATACCAATTGCTGCCGGGGTATTCTTCCTCGCGCTCGGTCTCAGATTAAACCCAATGATAGCCGGCGCCGCGATGGCCTTTTCGAGTGTTAGCGTGGTAACGAACGCCTTAAGACTAAAGAGAATTCCGCTGAAAAAGGAGGAAAGAACATGAGATTGCTAATCGAAGGAATGACCTGCAAACACTGCAAAATGAGAGTTGAGAAGGCTCTCGACTCGATAGAGGGAGTACGTAGCTCCAGGGTAGATCTCGACAGTAACTCTGCAACGCTGGAGGTTTCCGGGGAAATCGACAGGGAAGTTATCAGGGAAGCGATAGAGGCTGCCGGTTACTCCCTGAAGAGTATTGAGGATTAATACGATGAAAGACCATCAGCACACACACAAACACGGAGAGGCTCTGAGAGGCCTTAAGACTGCCAGGGGACAGATCGATGGAATAATTAAGATGATCGAGAACGGTAGATACTGCATAGATATCTCCACTCAACTGCTCTCTGTCATCTCGCTACTCAAGAAAGCCAATACATCTGTAGTCAACAAGCACATCGAAACCTGCATCCGTGAAGCAGTTCAAACCGGTGATATAGACGAAAAGATCAAAGAACTCGAGACCCTTATGAAGTATATTGAAAAGAATCTATAGGCCCCTTTCAACTGAAGTGACAGATCTAGCGGAGCAACTGATCATGAAGCAGCTCAAGTCTCTTGTTTATATCGGCCGCAGCCAGCTCAGTAACCAGCTCTTCAATATCGCCATCCATGATTTCCATCAATCTGTAGCTGGTGAAGTTGATTCTATGATCGGTCACGCGGTTCTGGGGGAAGTTATAGGTCCTTATCTTTTCACTTCTCTCGCCGCTGCCAATCTGTGATCTTCTAGTCTGGGTTAGTTCATCCTCGGCCTGAGAGCTGTACATATCGTAAAGGCGAGCTCTGAGAATCTCAAGCGCCCGGGCCTTGTTCTGATGCTGTGACCTTTCCTTCTGTACTCCAACAACAATTCCAGTGGGAATATGGACGATTCTTACGGCTGAATCCGTCTTGTTAACATGTTGTCCACCTGCTCCGGAGGCCCTGTATGTATCGATTCTCAAGTCGGCGGGATCTATCTTTACTTCCGTATCACTCACTTCCGGCAAGACTGCCACGGTTGCCGTCGAAGTATGAATCCTTCCGCTAGATTCAGTCGTAGGAACCCGCTGGACTCTGTGTACACCGCTTTCGTGCTTGAGTTTGCTGTAGACACTGCGTCCTCTTATCTGAAAAATGATTTCCTTTAGGC
>LVBU01000222.1 GCA_001603185.1 Thermotogales bacterium Thermo_02
ATCTTCATCAAGTCTGAGTCTATAGATAATTTCGATGAGAGAAAGGCTCCAAAAAGACCCAGTACTCCAAAAAAGACTATTACTGCCAGCCTGTACTTGATAACAAACTCACTTAATCTTCTCACGAAATCACCACTCAACCAATTCGATATATGAAAAGACGGAAGCTTTACCGGAGTATTCAGCTGTTCCTAGAGAGACCATTCGAGAGACAGCTACTTTCGTTTATTCAAGCCCTTTTCAAAAAGTACCTAACAGGCATGAACGATATTGAATAGCGCTCGGTTATTTCGAAAAGCTTTTCAGGCACGGCTGATCCCTCTTTCAGAACAATTACAGGCCCCATACCCGAGAAAACATCCGAGACAAACCTTCCGAGACTGAAACTACTGACGTACACTCTGTTGAGAGTATAACCGTCTTGAAGAATCTTGTTATAGTCACTCTCCATTATCAACGAATACGACGGGATATAGTCTAAGAAGAAGTTGCCGTAGTCCACAGATTCGCCGATCAACACCGTGCCTCCAAAGAATTCTTTACTGGCGGCCTTTTTGACCCCGCTATTTCCTGTCTCAATCAGAAGTAGAGTCTTAAGCCTTTCGTGGAGATCTAAATAAGGGCTTATAAATCTCTTTTCGCCATTCTCCATAGACATCAACCAGGCCCCCGCATTCTCCCTTTCCAGTTCAATGAGAATAGAACTGAACTCCGCGGTACTTTTCAGATGCTCCTTGAACTGAAGGATATACGGATAGAAACGATTCCTCAGCGAAAAACCGGGAGCGGCCTTTCTGCTCCCGATTGTTTGCGTATCTTGATCAATAGTGTAGACAATGACACCCAGCCCGCTGAGCAGTGCAAAAATTGAGAGGGCTATAACTAACCTTCCTGGTCTCAATTTGCTACTCCAACCCCCAGCTTTTCCAGTACAACTTCAAGCGCTTTCAACAACTGAATATCACTTTCAAGATTGACGGATGAGGTGGAAAGGGTTAAGGCCCTGCTGCTTTCTCCTTCGGCCGTCACAGTCGCTTCCACCGTTATGTTTGGTTCTATTCCTCTAAGATGGATATTGTCGCCGTTCGGAGTATAATAATGTGCCGTTGGAAGCCAGATTGATCCGCCATTCGAGAGATTGTAAACAGTCTGGACGGCGGCTTTGCCAAAAGTTTTTGTCCCGATGACCGTTGCAATTCCGTGATCCTTCAGAGCTCCAGTAAGAATCTCCGACGCGGAGGCACTGCCTTCATTTATCAAGATTACAACGGGTTTCTCTTTGAAATAGCTGTTATACTGGGATCCCCCCGAATTGTAAACCTCTTCCTGACCGTCTCTGTATCTTATCGTTATTACCCGCTGTCCTTTTGGAAGAATGAGAGAAGCGATGTTCTTTACACTCTGGAGCAAGCCTCCGGGGTTATTCCTGAGATCGATGATGTAAGCTTGGCTGTTTCTGGTATTATCCAGAGCCGCCTTGAACTCCTCATAAGTGGGTGCATTGAAACCGGTTATCTGTATATAGGAGATCAGATTGTCTTCGAATTCTATTACTTCGCTCTTGACGTTCTTGAGTTCGATGATCTCTCTGGTTATCTCGAAGTAAAGAGGTTCGGGATTATTGTCTCTATATACCTCAATGATTACGTTTGTGCCGGGCTGTCCTCTGAGCATATTCACCGACTGGTAGTAACCGACGGACGAAACCGGAGTTCCGTCGATAGTGACTATCAGATCACCCGATCTCAGTCCCACTCGCTCTGAAGGACTGCCTGCCATTGGAGCGACAACCTGAAGGCAATCGAATTCAGCGTTATATTGAACTACAGACCCTATGCCAGGGTACTTAGAACTGGTATCGATCTCATTTTCCCTGGTCTGAATTGGATCGAAATACCATGCAAATGGATCGTCTAATCCTTTCATAGTACCTTTCAAAGCTTCGTCCAATATCTTATCGTAGTCGACTTTCTCTATATCGTAGTAGTTTCTATCAATATAGTCAAGAATGTCAAAAACAGGATGAAGCTTATACTTCTCAATCCTCTGATACTGTCTCTTATACACAT
>LVBU01000223.1 GCA_001603185.1 Thermotogales bacterium Thermo_02
ATTTATAATTCAGCTGTTTAGGGGTGGAAGTTTGGGGGAGTATTTATGAAGGGATTTTCTGAATTAAGGTTCGTAGGACTAAAGTTAGTTATCTTCGTTTTTCTAGTTTCTTTCACGCTCATGCTCTTGCCGTTTCACATCTTTCAGACCTCGGCAATCGCACACATCAACGAGACTTACGAAAACATTTACGAACAGTCTGTAGAAGGCCTCACGAAATCGCTTTCAGTAGGTTATTTTCTCTGGCACGCTATGTTCAACGCCGTACAGTCGGGCAATCAGGACTTTGTTGATCTCATGTTCCAGGAGATACTCGAGGACTTTCCCGACGTGAGGGCGATAAGAATCATAGAACGTCCAAAGGAGATGGCGCAAGAGAGAGATTTCGAAGTATTTGTCAGGCAGGATGAGCTATACGCCTTTCTGAATATAAGAGACAGTCTCTCTCAAAACACTGTCGAAGACTCTGTGGTTCTGGTAAGCCTGGACAAGGAAAAGACTCTTGCAAGGCTTTCGATGGCGGACAGAGTAACTTTCTCCAACAGCGGCAGGAAGACATTCGCTTACGGCTTGAGAGCGGACATTAAGGGGTATGATATCTACAACTGGCTTCTCTTCCATTCTTTTGTCGCAGGACTTGTCGGAGTCCTGTTGATGATGGAAGTCCTGTCAGTTGGCTTCTCAAGGTATCACCAGACTCAGGGTCTTCAAACCACCGTACATATGTGGGAACTCCAGGACCCATACACGACATTTCATTCGAAGAATGTCGCGAAGATCGCAGAGGTTCTCGGAAAGAGGCTTAAGCTGAAGAGAAAGAAGCTTGCGGAACTCGTCAATGGCGCCAAGCTTCACGATATAGGGAAGATGGGAATCTCGACAAGCATTCTCAGAAAGAAAGGCCCTCTGAATGAGATCGAGTGGGAAGTGATGTTTAGCCATCCCGAGCGCGGTAAGAATCTTCTCGAACAGTTCAAATACCTTGGCGAATATGTGCCTTACGCATATATGCACCACGAACGGGAAGACGGCTCCGGATATCCTCGGGGACTGAAGGGCGAGGAGATACCCTTTGAAGTGAGGATTCTCGCAGTCGCAGACGTCTTTGAAGCCCTAACGGCAGACAGGCCTTACAGAGATGCCTATACCTTTGCAGAAGCGGCCGAGATGATGGCAGATATGCCTCTTGACCAGGATATAGTATCTGAGCTATTCAGTGCGCTTCCCGAACTTGAGAGGGTTCTCAATCCTAGAACCGCAGAATCTGTTCAGGGGGCTTTCGACAGTGTGATTTGATTTGCAGTTTTTTTGGGTTGTTGCCTTGTGGAAAGCTGCCGATCGTCATATTTTTGCCTGAAGTTGCTAGAACGTGAAGCCTTCTTCCATGACTTTCAGGCAATGGTCTGCAACTTCAGTATCATAGAGTCTGCCCGAGTTCTTTTTGATCTCGTCAAGTGCAGCGTCGATACCCAGCGCTGCCCGGTATGGGCGGTGAGAAGACATAGCTTCCACAACGTCCGCGACGGCGATAATTTTGGCTTCAAGAAGCATCTCGTCGTCTTTAATACCGTTCGGATAACCTGAACCGTCGAGCCTTTCGTGGTGCTGCAGGACGATCTCAGCGATTGGCTTGCCAAAGTTCACGTCTTTGAGTATTTCGTAACCGCTTCCAGCATGGCTCCTTATCAGGCTTATTTC
Source organism: Thermotogales bacterium Thermo_02 (assembly GCA_001603185.1). Lineage (GTDB taxonomy): Bacteria > Thermotogota > Thermotogae > Petrotogales > Kosmotogaceae > Mesotoga. The sequence continues at coordinate 1,699 of LVBU01000223.1, forward strand.
GAGTTCGCTCAGACGGCCAGTCTTAACGAGAATCTCGCTTGGAACGACGAATTTGCCAATGTCGTGCAGCATAGCGGCCATCTCTACAGCCTCCACCTGGTCCTCCGAGAGGCCCATACTGGTGGCTATTCTCTTCGAGAGGGCGGCCACTCTCTGCTGGTGTTCGTGAGTGTATGGATCCTTCACCGCTACGGATCTGGACATGAGCCTTATCAGGTCGTCTCTGCTTCGCTTCAGGCTTACTTCGTATTCCTTTCTCTCGTCTATATCCACATGAGTTCCGACAACAATCAGCGGACTCCCGTCTGAGGTTCTTCTTATGACCTTCCCACGGCTCAGGATCCAGCGCCATGAACCGTCTCTAGTTCTCAACCTGAACTCGACCGAAAAACTCCCGTCCGGACCGTTTATTCCTTCCAGCTCGGTGCGCACTGAGTTCTCAAGATCGTCGGGATGGAGCATAGATTTCCACTGCTCCACAGACATATCTAGTTCGTCTTGACCGTATCCGAGTATCGCGTATGCTCTTCCGGACCACTCTACTTCTCCGGTATCCAGCCGCCAACGCCAGACACCGTCATTGACTGTCTCAACGAGGTTACGCAGTTCTATGTCTGTCTCCCTTTTTCCTGTGACGTCTTCTGAGATTTCTATAACTCCGATTATTTCGTTCAGTTCGTCCAATACCGGATAGGTCTTCATTGACCAGGCAACGCCATTTACTACGACGTCTGTGGCGCAGAATCTGCCGTTCTTGACTGCTTTCTGGACGGGGCAATCGACACGAGGAAACTCCCTGCCCATGACTTCAAAGCGCCTCTTGCCGACAACCTCGTCTTCTGCTTTGTTAATCCATTTCAGAGCTGCAGCGTTCGCCCAGAGAATACGCATGTTACTGTCGAGAAGAAATACCAACTCGCTTATATTCTGGAGTATCAGTTTCATTTGAGATTCAGATAGATCCGATACTCTCTCAAATTTCATGGGTGAACTGTTTCTGTCACCTTCGGGGTCGTTTTCCATAATTACTCCTCCACGCTTTGCTCAAATTCCGATTGCTCTGAACAGGTCTCTTTCTGCAACCTTCTTGTGAGAGTCTGACTTCATGATCTTCTACACTTGCGGACATTCAAAGAAAGACATTGAAGAATCAGTTTCGCAGTCGACTGGGCTTTCGTAGAAACAAGTCCACTGGCAATTAGAACGCTAGATTCTGAGAAGACGTCGTTGTCCGCCTGTGTGCGCAAAGTCTACCAGTGATACTCTTCTTACTTCCGTTACTCATGCGTGGCCGTTCTTTCATCGGACTCACAGAAAATACTGTTAAGCGCCTCATATATTAATTATACAACAAGAGACTTTCTCGATCAAAGAATATACACGACAGTTGTTATCCGAATTAAATGAATGTGTTTCGGGGTCTTCAACTACAAATCAGAGGAGTAGAATCGATTAGGGAGGTGATCTCAATGGTAATCGCCAGCCTGATGCCGCTCATCATAGCCGGTCTTGTCATCACTGGATTCATAATAATCATCTACGGCCTCATGATAGTCATAAAGCACTTCTAGAAGCTTTCTCTTCTGATGCTCTAAACCTATGAGTCTGTTACTGTTGACGCTAGCTGGAAAGCGGCGCCGGGAGTTTGTGTCTGGTGTGTTCCTTAGCAGCTATGCTTTCAGCACATTATCTACACCGTCACTCAAGAATCCGGTTCCAAGAACGGTGGTTATTTTGCTTGCTGGCAAATTGGAGAAAGGATTCTGTCGCGAAATCCAAAGATAATGCAAGTGACTGGTTACGTCCAATAACGAACGATCCTCTAGTTCTCAGCGCTCAATCAAATACATCAGATTACCAAACATTCTTGAGAGAATTGTTCATATCCTCAAATGTCGATATGTACTTGTACACATCATACAGCTTCTCGAGATTTGGGAACATAATTGCATTGGCAAGAAAGACATCCTTTATAGCGTTTCCCGAGTAAGGATAGATGTCAATGTATTTATTGTCTCCAAAGATCTTGGTGCTATCGTTTCCCCATTGAAGCTTCCAGATTAGGTTCCACTCTTCGGGCAGGTAGTACAATAAGGAACCTGTCTCAGTCTTTTTCGAGTCGAGCTCGAATCCGGCTATCGTATCGGGTATTTTGTACCCTTCCTTTCTTGTGTACGGTACAATCGTCTCTCCAGCAACTGTGAAGACCTTGTTGAGGAGCCTGGAATTGTACGCGGCTGGCCCGATAGTTGACTCGACTATGTCACCACTATCGTCGAGTTTGAGAATCAGTAGCTCTATTTCCGGCAGCTTTATGTTGCGGGAAAGAAAAATAGTGTCCGGGTAGAAACTGATATCGACGGCAAAGGCCGGCCTGTCATTGTAGGTGAGAAACCGGATCTCTCCGGGAAAAGTAGTCTTGATATCGGAATGAATAAACGGATCAGCGGTTATTAGTGCGAATGAAAGAACGGAGAAAAACAGTATTATGAGCAGAAACGCTCTCTTCATAGCTATTACCTCCTTATTCTCTTCTCTCTCGCTTGTAGCCAGAAGACCAGACAGTCTCTTCTCAAAAAAGAGTCACTGTTATGGCCAGTGTTTCCTTGCTCTCTATACAGAACTCCAATAATCGATCGAAGATCCACTTTCTTCACGGTTTTGACTGGAATAGGCTACAAAAATTGCGAGCACAGTCTTCTTATCGAAACACGCCCGGGTCTTGATCTCTATTACCAAAGGGAGGGCGATCATTAAAACCTCTTAGGACAGCCGGATCCAGAATCGTTGTGCACTCCAAATGCCCGCTGGCGGCAAATAGAGCTGATAGGTAATATCACATCGGTACTCTGCTATCATTATGACTGAGAATCAGTCAATTCGGATCTTGAGAAGCCTTTTCTTAAGGCCCCTAACGATAAAGATAATAACACACCCGGCAATCCATCAATTATTGTCTGACTTCGTTAGTCAATGTTTGAAAACCGAAATTGAGAACTCTGCATACTTGCTAATGGGAATAAAGCCCTAGATTATCGAAGAAATGGAATCGCTGATACAGTCGCAGATGAGACCATCCGGCCGCGAAGCCGGGCGAAGAGATAGAAAACGCGGGGGAGCTGATTAAGGGAAAGCAGGAATTGAATAGATGAAACTTTCGGCATTTTCAGTACGAATTTAGGAGGTTAAAATGTTGAAATCTTACGTAAAGACCATATCATCGGTTCGCCCGCCAACTCCCCCGCCTGGAGATGAGTTATGATACAACAAATCATGCGTTCAAATCAAGTTGAAGCATAGACTTTACCACAGCGAAATCTTACAACAGCTATCCTTGCGACTGGTTCCTGACCTGAAAACCACGGCAGCAAAGTGTAGATTCATCTTTCGGTGCCTTCCGCAGAGCTCGAGTAATTGGCAAAATACAGTCTCTCCAGTTGCTTTCTTCTTTGCTTAAGGTTTCCTCTGTCAAAGAAGAACTTTTCAACTGCCGCCCAGATGAAGACCCAGCTGGTTATCACTAGGATTTCGTGAAGAGCGTAAGCGTTGAACTTCAGCTCGGCGATCAGCGATGCGCTCCCCATAGCGACAACACCAACGATCATAAGGATCACGCTCACTCTCATGAGTCTCTTCATCTCCATGTCGATATAGTAAATCGACGGGATGAGCGCATTCATGATCGAGCTCCTGACCTTTTCAAGCCAGCCGGCTCTCTTTTCCGGTGACTGATTATCTACGACTATGGTTACTCCGCGAACAAGGGGCAGATACTTCGTTCTTTCCTCCAGGAAGCCTATGACTTCCTCAAACCCATACCTTTCTGTATCCGAATCAGAGATCTCCAGCCTTACAATACCATCCTCGTGCTCTTCAGTATAGTTTTTCACCAGTCTGTTCAGATTAGCCTTTTCGCTTATTCTCTTTCGAAGAGCCACTTCTTCCAAAAACCTCGCCTCCATTGTAGTGAACTGATTAACTGCAAGAAAGTCTCTCGATATCGATTCTGCGAGATTATAGATTATTAATTGCTCAACTGGATCAGATAAGAAGACTCTCGTTGAAAGATTGAAAGAAGAGCCTTTTCGAGGGCAGTAAGCACAGTGGAGAGTGGAACGTGGAGAGTTATTAGAAAGATCGGTCGTCATCCCATGTCATCCCGTAATGATCTTATACGGGATCTCGCTCCGGCCCTTTCTGAGGAGAAAAGACCGAGATCCTGGCTAAGAAATCGCCAGGATGACGCGAGAGGG
>LVBU01000224.1 GCA_001603185.1 Thermotogales bacterium Thermo_02
CTTTTATCCAGATATGTTTCAAGATTAGAAAAGCGGAGAGGTACCCTCTCCGCTTAAAGAGTGAAGAGCTAAAGGCGGTCTAGTTTACCGGGTTTATTATTACTATTCTTCCCTCCAGCTCTGGTGCTATGGTCCCGTGCTTAATTATGTACTCTGAAAAGACATCCCTCAGGAAGGACTTTGTCACTATTACCCTTCTCATGTCGAGGAACATGGTGAATTTGTCTCCTCCCCCCGTCAGGAAGTCATTTGCGGCCATAGTATACAATCTGTCCAATTCTATAGGCTTACCATTGGAGGTTACAGACTGCACCCTGCTGTAAGGAGGTTTAGATGCGTCAAAAGTGTATTCCAGACCGGATACCTGCAAGAACTGTCCAGCGGCCGCCGGATATGCAGATACCCCGTGTTCAAGCACTTCCCATACTTGTCTACCCGTAAGCTCAACGGAGACAACAAGGTTATCGAACGGCAGTACGGTGTATATGTCTTTTATGGTTAGATCACCGGCCTTAACACTTGCCCGGACACCGCCGCCATTCTGGATGGCAAAATCCGATCCGGTGAGCTCTCTAAGACTGTCTGCGATGGCATTAGCCAGATTCGATTCCTTGAGTCTCACTGTACCTCGTTCACCATCAAGATCGACTTCTGTTCTGCCTATGACTGTATCAAGCTTTTGATCAAGTGAGGCGATATAGCTGTTTGCGAGTTCTTCTACTTCGGGATCGGCAGGAAGATTCTCACTCAAGAAGACGTGTGCGAAATTCATTCCAATAATCTTTCCGTCAAAGAAGTTGAGATTTGTCTTTGAAATCAGTTCGGCATGTTTGCCAGACGAAATAACCCAGCTTCCATTAATGTTTTCGGGGAAAGCAACAACGTCTCTTCCACCCTCAAAGATAATGTCGTATCCGGGAACTTTCTGTGGGAGAATTCTATTTCCCGAATGCAGATGGGCAAGAGCGATCACCAGATCTGCCTGGGGTCTGACTTCTTCAAGAACTCTCTTTGCCGATGTGTACTGTTCCTCGAAAGTTATGCCCTCAACGTTTCTCGGATGCGTGTACCAGGCGCTGCTATCGTCTGTAAGCCCGACAATAGCAATTCTCATACCTGCTACTTCCTTTATTACGTATGGCAGGAGGAAGGGCAGCGGTTCGTCTTTGAAGAGCGTGTTGGCACTCAGGAACGGAAAGGTTGCAAGTCTGCTGTTTCTTTCCATAACGTTCAAAGGAAAATCGAAGTCATGATTTCCTAAGACCATTGCATCGTATCCCATCATGTTCATGATCTTTATTACGGGTTCGCCTTCAAAGAGATTGGCTACATTAGTATTATAGGGAGCATCTCCAACATCTAGAAGAAGAAGCGCTGACTGCATTTCTCTCTCCGAGTTCACATAATACGCCATCTTTTCCATTGCCCCGACGGCATATTTCGCACCACTCGGTTTGTAAGGCGCGATATGGCCGTGTATATCGGCGGTGGCCAGGAAGGTTACTATCGAGAACCTGGGATTGTCTACGAAGTTCGAAAGAATCTGTGCGGCTTCATCTCTCCTCAAAGGACGGTCGAGCTCCAGGAGCTGTGAGGGAACATAGACGAGCGAAATCAGTTCAGATGCGTAGTCAACGGGATCATCAACACCAAAGAGAACTTTCGCGACCGCCAGTCCAAATTCGGCCCCGGTTATTGCCGCAGACGGCCTCAAAAGATCGCTCTCCACATCAATTGCTCTTACCTTAACCAGCCCTTCAAGGAATTCCTCTGCGTAAGAGCCTACTGTATCTTTGGCTGAAGGTACAACGAAAGACTCGTCGATTACTCCAAGCGGATCGACGTAGATGAATTTCTTCTGTACTTCTTCGCTTACCTGCATCGGGAAGATAGGCGAAAGCTTGAAAGTCCTCACTATCCAGATTGCGGCGTCTGCTCTGGTGAGCGCGTCAGCAGGTCGGAAATAAGGACCATCGAGATCAACGATTCCTGCGTTCACAAGCTTCTCTACTGCCGCAGCATAAGGACTGGCTGCAACATCCAGCAAGCTGCCATCATGCACCGGGATTACCTCATGACCGCACCACTCGCAATCGCACTTGTAGCCGGTGACATAAGGATTGCTTGAAGTATCACCCAGGTTTGCCACAGATATAACGGAACAGAGAACAAGCATCAAGATCAAGACTGTTCTGGATCTACGCATTTTCATTCCTCCTCTTCTGAGATAAATTCTGCTGACACACTTCATTGTTCAATGCCTTGGCAACCCCCCGTGATTTTGGTTCATAAATCCACAAGACGCCTTGCCAGTTCGGCAGTATTTCTGTAAAGTTCTTTGAAGATTTCGTAGTAATCTCTGTACAGAGAGGCGGTGTCGGCTTCGGGAAGGACGGTTGATCTGAATTCAAGCCACTCCTTAATCCTTTCGGGTCTGTCTATCACACCAGTTCCGAGGCCTGCAAGAAAGCAATCGCCCAGTGGAGCTTCCACGTCTTTGGCAAGTCTCTTCATGCCAAACCCGGTTACGTCTGCCAGTATCTGTACCCAGAAGTCAGACCTCGCTACTCCTCCCACAATATAGCACTCACTGTCGAGTTCAATACCGGCTTTTGTTGCTTCTTCCATATTATGCTTAAGAGAGTAGGCAGTTGCTTCCAGTAATGCCCGGTAGACATGGGCTTTCGTATGATAGAGAGATAATCCGAGTATAGTCCCTCTTGCGTCTGGATCCCAGATCGGTGATCTCTCTCCCATGAAATAGGGAAGTACTACGAGACCTTCGCTGCCAATCTGTATGTTTTTTGCTTCGAGTTCTAGCAAAGAATACGCAGATATTCCGGTACGGTCCTGCACTTCCTTTTCGTACTGTCCAAACTGATCGCGGAACCATCTAGCAAGAGCTCCTGAAGTCGCGCTTCCTCCAAATGTGTACATTTTCTTGTCTTCGTAGACAACATATGGAAAGCTTATTAGTCCGGGCGTCAGGTTCTTCCCATCGTGAACGGTTCCCCAGCACATAGAAGTGCCGGCCATGGCAACGTGTTCGCCCTCTTCAAGTACCCCGGCGCTAAATTGGGCTACTGGAGCATCTATTCCTCCGGAGATCACTGGAGTACCTTCGAGAAGACCAGTGATCAAGGAAAACTCCGAATTGATGTAACCGGCGATATCCGAAGAGCGTATCAGTTTCTGGGGAAGTTTCTCCAAAGGAATGGATAAAGCCTCGCTCATCTCCTGAGACCACTGCCTTGTCCGAATATTCAGAAGCCCACCGATGTTTCCTGCGGAGGAGAAATCGGTAGACAACTCTCCGGTAAGTCGATAGATAACATAATCTTTGGGCGTCACAAATTGGAAGGTACGCCTCCATATATCTGGAAGGTTGTCCCGTATCCACATCATCTTTGTGAAGCCATAATATGAGTCTACGTAGTTTCCGGTTACTCCAAAGATCATCTCAAGCGGGACGTTTTCCTTCACCCATTGTGTTTGCTCTCGAGCACGTCGATCCATCCATATCAGGCAGGGGAAAATGGGATTAATATCTCTATCAACTGGGACTCCGGAACCTCCATAGAGACCGCTTATTGTGATTCCGGCAATTTCGCTGGCTTCCACTCCTGACTTTTCCACTGTCTCTCTCACTGTTTCGACAACCGCATCCAACCATACATCGGGCCATTGTTGAGCCCAGGTTGGTTTCGGAGTTATTACGCCGTACTCTCGAAAACTCTCAGAGACAACAGCACCGGAATCGGTGACCAAAATTGTCTTTGTTCCTTGAGTACCAATGTCTGTTCCCATCAAGTACATAGGATCACCCTTTCTCAGTTCTCTTATTTAGTAAGATTATACTGTCTTCTCTTCAAAAACAGATCTTTATGTCATTGCTCAGTATTACCGAAAAGCCCTTACTCTAAATGAGAGGAGTTTGACCAATCAACCAGCTCAACAGCTAATTCCGATTGTTCAACTAAGCATCTCAAAGTAGTTATGGAGCAGTTCCCCACACCGAATGCCGGGTTAGAGAAGAAGGCTTTTGTATCTACATTCCTGCAGACAAAGGGTACGCTGGCAGTAAGGAACCCGCCATGAGTAATCATGAGGACCCTCTTCTCAGGATTATCGAAAACTACGTTCTTCAAAGCGATTTTAAGACGGGCGATTATCTCGTTTTGACTCTCCCCGCCGGGGATTCTTTCATTACTGTTTCCGGAGATCCATTCAAGCATGACTCTCATGAAGGCAGCCTCGGCCTCTCTTTCTATTAGTTCGCCTTCAAGTTCGCCCACGCTGAACTCTCTGATTTCGTCGAGTACTATCGGTTCAATGCCCAGATGCGTTCCTACTATAGTAGCGGTTTCTACAGCTCTTGTTATAGGAGACGTGTAGATTCTGTCTATAGATTTCCCCCTGAGAACCCTGGCAGCGATTTCTGCCTGGTTCCGACCCGTTTCCGTAAGAGGATAACCTTCGTTTCCGTTGGCAAATATCCTGTCAACATTTGCTTGACTTTCACCGTGGCGCATTAGAAGAATTTCTGGCATAACCACCTCCGAGATGAATTTGGAGAGCTTGTGTCACTTCTCTGCGAATTCCGCAATGGAAGGCTACATTAGCAATCTTGAGCGACAGATCAAGCTACTCTCTGAGTTCTATAAGTGCATCCGATAAACGGGTTCTAGAGAAGCGTATCCTCTATTTCCAAACAGAAGATCTGCCAAAATCCACTGATTTTCCGGGACACCACGTCTCTGACACCCGCGTTCGATCTTCGCTGCACATTTGCGCAAAACACTGACAATCACAGTAGTCACTGCGCACATCACTCTTCGCGTGAAGACCCCTAACAAGTGACCTTCCTGAATATGTTATCACAACTGTATGATAGTCGAAGAATTCTCAAGTCTTGACCCTCAACCGTTGGGAAATATGACGCGGATTCGTTATAGAATATGAAGTAATGGAGATATAGAATCCGGGGGTGATTAGATGTTTAGTAGATTCAGAACTCTGTTGCTGATAGTTCTGCTTCTTATGATCTTAACCGTTCTTTCGAGTTGTATCCCTCTTCTGAAAAGAATACAGGTAACGATTACCAGTACACCTTTGCTGGACGAGCTAACTGTTGGCAAGAGAGAGAGAACACTTCCTTACACCTTCATGGTGCGCAAGGGTGAAAAAATCCAGGTCAGGGCACCCCTGGTACCCGGGTACGATTTTGTCGGGTGGCTCATTAACAACGAGCTCGACGAAGCTGCTAATATCGAGGTTTCGGTGGAAGACGCTACCCTTATAAAGGCAGTATACGCTCCCAAACTCGTAGATGAGAGGACTATCGGCGGAAAGGGCAATGAGTTCGGAGCCGGGATTTCGTTACTGGACTCATCAAGCCTGGCAGTAGGAATAACAACAGATTCTACCAATAGCGCTTTAATACTAAACAACCTTGGTGGAGCGGATTTCTGGACTTCTTCAATCTCATATGATACAGGTAAATTCGTTGTTGCTCCACAGAAGTCTTACGGGGGCAGTTCAGACGAATGGCTTTCCTCCATAGCAAGAATAACCGGTGGAACAATCTCTGCAGGCTGGACGATATCTGAAGATATTGATTTCAGCGGGAGCGGTTATCCGTATCGTGGAGGAGTCGACGGGTATGTCTTCATGTTGCAGGACGATGGCAAGCTAGCATGGCAGACATACATCGGAGGAAGCGGAGACGACTATATACATTCGGTAAGTATCACAGTGGGCGAAAGAATACTACTGGTGGGTTCCACGACCTCAAACGACGGTAACATGAAGGAGATCGGCTATCGCGCAAAGAAGGACGGCTGGGTTTCGCTGATGAGCTCTTATGGCACCGTAATTACAGGTTTTATGAAAGCGTTTGGCGGTACAGACGATGATGAACTCTTACACGGCATGCAGACTAGAGATGGCGGGTACATCCTCTGTGGCTACTCAAAATCGACCGATGGGGACCTAGCTAATGTCAACAGATCACTTGGCGAGGATTTATGGATTATAAGACTTAACCATAAACTGGAAATAGTCTGGCAGCGTCTGATGGGAGGTCAGAAGGATGAGAGGGCCCATGTCGTCAAGGAAGTTGACGGTGGATTCATAGTCGCAGGTTACACTACTTCAACTGGACGGGATATAACTGAAAACAAAGGTGGAAAAGATGTCTGGGTTTTGAAATTCAATTATGACGGTACCCTCCAGTGGAGCAGAACGCTTGGAGGTTCAAAGGATGAAGAGGCCTTCGACATAATTCAGACCGCAGATGGGGGATACGCTTTGTGTGGTTACACAGAGTCTGCTGACGGCGATATCAGAGTGAATAAGGGTAAGAGAGATCTCTGGGTGGTGAAGCTTGGTTCCGATGGTTTCCTGGAATGGGAGGCCACTTTTGGCGGCACCGACATCGACGAAGGGACAAGAATTGTTGAAACTGCTAAGAGAGAGTTGCTGGTTATAGGTACTACCTATTCTAACGACAGAGATGTTCTCAGCGGGCTGAACGGAAAAAGCGATGCGTGGCTTCTGAGACTTGGCAAGTAAGAACGTGGATTCGGAGCGGATGATGAAAGCGAGTACTGTTCTGGAAAGCGAAATCATAGAAATTCTGAAGCTTCAAGATTCCTGTCCAATATGCTACGCAAAATCGAAGGCAGTGGACAGCTGGATCTATGGGGCCTTCACTAATCTGCTGCACAATGAAGACGCGAGGACAAAGTTGAGAGAGGGTGGACTCTGTAGATATCATTCAGCCAGAATTACGGAGATGGCCAGAGAAAACTCGGATATTGGTAGCCTGGCTGTGACCGTTATCTTCAAAGAGATGCTGCTTGAGCAAAAGAGAATGTTGAAAGGAGACGCACGAAAGGGCTTTTTCAGGCGAAACAGAGAGTCTAATATCGGAAACTGTCATCTCTGCAGAATCGCCAGTGATACAGAGACGAGATATCTTAAAGGCTTTTACGGTTTTCTGTATTCTGAGAGTATTAGAAGGATGTACGAAGAATCGACTAATGTATTCTGTATAGACCACTCAGAAAGCCTGTTCAAAGTCCTCGGAACCTCCGAATCTCAATGGTTTGAGGACGTACAGAATAAGAAAATCGGTCTTCTACTCTCTGATCTGGAGCTTTACATTGGCAGACACGACTACAGAAACAGCGAACCTATCGGCGAAGAGAAAAAGGCCTGGTTAATCGCCTCAAAGATCATAGGTCAACTCTAAGAGAATCCATCTACTGAACATAATAAAGCGAGAACTCGCCGGTTCGCACAATTTGCTCTGTTTCAAAGTTGAATAGCAACCTCTCCGCAACGGCAACACCAAGATAGGGATGCACCTCAAGCATTTCTTCGATTTTTTCATACAGTTCTTCTGGTAATAGTCCCGGAAAGTCGCGTTCTTCTCCAGCTCTGAAAGGGTTCTCCAATAGCGAGAAATATGAGAGGTGTCCATCAACTATCTCGACCGGAGAGAAGTACAGATCCCGGTGTATCAGTTGCTCGGTATTGAGATCATAGATAGACACAGTTCGCGGCTCTGGAGCAGTTCCCGTGTCCACCAGAAGAATGTCATTGAAGATTCCCATAAGAAAGTTAGGACCTTCAGGTATTGAAAATGATGGCCTTTTGAAGAAACCGCTCTTGATGTCGTCGACAAACTCCCTTCGAAGTATCTTCAGAGTATAACCTGCGCTGGACGGAGATCTAAGTTCATAAACAACGTACTCCGAAAAGAGATAAGAACGAAGAAAGCCTGAATCAAGAAGAGTCTCAGGAGCTTCTGAACCCGAAACAATAGCAAAAATGCTAATAGCAGATAATACCAAAAGCGTCATGAGCAATAGTCCTTTTTTCAAATGACACCTCGTTTAAGTAAGGATATTGAATAGACTTCAACAGAGCTCAGATTGTTCCTCAACCTGACGAAAAATAGTGAAGGCCCTTTTCAGGGCCTTAGGAGGAAAGAATTATGGAAAGCTCCGGGGTGTTTCAGGAAAGCCATTAATCTCCGTTCAGTGTGATACTTCCATTGGATGTTCTTACTGTCAGGTTCAGTCCGGTTCCTCTGTTCAACTGTGCGTCAACCAGGTCCTTAGAGCGATTATTGAACGTCACTGATTGAAAGCCTTTCACTTCTATAGTTCCGTTTGACGTCTTCGCGTGTACCATACCGCTCGTTGTCCATGGAAGGCTCAGCACTGCCCTTCCATTGCTCGTGAAGATTTCGAGATCACCGGAAGGCTGTGACTGCAAATCAATCATAACGCTTCCGTTGCTCGTCTTAAGATAACTATTGCCGTAGAGATTACTCGAAGAGACCGAGTAATTGCCATTTGAGGTGACGGAGTTGACACTACCTTCAAAGTTCGAGATGGAGACACTTCCGTTGCTTGATCGAAGGACGCAATTGCCGGCTACACCTTCAATCTTTAGTGGCCCATTGGAAGTCGTTACACGGTAATCGTTATAGAGATCTGCGGGCAAGTAGATCGTCATGGATACTCCAAAGCTTACTCCCATAGTGAACCCTTCATGACTTATACCGATATTCAATTCCCCGGGGCTCTGTGTCCAGATGGCCTTCAAAGACTTTGAAAACTCCTTTACCTGTTCGCTTCCCATTCCCGATACGTGGGATACGCCTTCGATTCTCACGTAATCTCTATCCCAACCTACCAGGGAGATCGAACCATTCTGACTTTCAACTTTCAGTGTTCCCGCACTTAGCCTCTCGATATCACTGGTGAAGCTGCTTCTGATTACCGTTCTCGATATCAGTGAACAACCGCTTGACATGAATATAACCGTCGCTATCAAAACAAAAGCAATTGCTAGTCTTCGCATCGTTTCCTCCTAGATTCCCATGGTGTTTCTGAACATCTTAGACTGGATTTCTTTAGTCAGATCATCAAATTTTGATCTTCTTAGCAAATTTTTGTTGCTTTTCATACTCAACAACTCCTTATAG
>LVBU01000225.1 GCA_001603185.1 Thermotogales bacterium Thermo_02
GCTCTGAGCAAAGGTTCAAGAAATAGAATCCCGATGCCCGCCATAGAGACACCGAACAGGAGCGAAGCCCCGATGACGTTACCGGCGGTGCGGTCGGCCTTTTCCTGGTTCTTGCCGCCCAGAGCTCTCGATATGATCGAAGCGCCGCCTATACCAAACATCTGGGCGAAGGCCATTATGAATATTTGAACGGGGAATGAGATGGAGATCGCCGCTATTCCAAGCGATCCGACACCGCGGCCGACAAAGATCGTGTCGACGAAATTGTACATCGCCTGAACCAGCATACCTATCGTCGCGGGAATCGACAATTTGAGAAGCAGTTTCCCTATCTTTTCATCCCCAAGCATTTTGTGAAGGTCTTTCAAAAAGAATACCACCCCCATAACAGTTGCGCATGCAACCATTATATTCCATTCTTTCAGTGAAAACCACTCTCGTTTCATCCGGCCAGAACATTCACCGATGATCTCGGCAGTTTACAGGGAAGCGCTGTCAGTCCAAATTGTGAAACTTTCTCAAGAACTCCGCGGCGCAGTCTTTTATCAAGGTTGCGCCCGTGCCGTTCTGGTGTACATGATCTACCGTCAATATGAGTCCGTTTTCGCGTGAAAGCTCATCCCACTTCTTTCTGAACACACTGTGCCTCAGTAAGACTCTCAGTGTAAGCTCCCATGATATCTCCTGTGAAGTTGTAGTCGCTTTCGCGCTCATCTTCAGATAATCTAGTTGACGTTCGTTCAGGGCAATATAACCAATGTTCATCTTAAGGGCCATTTGCTTCATCGAATCCGAGTACTCTATACTTCTCTTGAACAGTACGTGTTCGGGATCCTCTGTAATGAGAGGCAAGGACATGACACCTATCTTTGCTCCGGTAGAATTGTCAAGCTCTTGCAGTATTTGCCGCAGGTTTCTTTCGTAGCCTTCTTTCGAAGGTCTTTCGGGAAGTTTGTTCCTTCTCATATAGGCATTCATGACCTTCTCCGAGTAGGTCGCCCACACGTCATTTGTTCCTATCAGCAGAATGATGAAGTCCGGCTTGATACTCATCACTTTATCGAGCCTTTTCAGGACATTATAGGAGAGATCTCCGTTGACTCCACAGTTGATGAACCGCGCTCTTCCTTTGAAGTCTCTCTTCAGCATCTCAAAGTAGCTTTCGCCTACGCGTCCATAGGTAATACTATCTCCAAGGCATACAACAGTCTTCATGACGGCGGCCTCCCCGCTCTTCGATTTCATCAATTATAGCCTTTTAACATCTTTTGCACCGCAAATCAAGTCGTCAGTTAATTGCAGACAAATAACACTGAGTTCACAGAGCAGGAATATACTTTGTTAACTGACTGGGGGGAGTGTTTGCGCGTGAAGAGAAGGATTTTACCTGAGAGAATCGGAAAGGCCTTCGACAGTGTTAATCCTAGGCTGACAAAAGTCTTTTTGCCGTGGATTCTTAAAAACCCAAGGTACCTGACGGGTGCGGGCTTGCTTCTGAAGGCCTTCAATGAATCTGAAGAAACACGTAAGACTATGCTGGAGAGAGATAACCTTATGGTGCCGCCAATTATGATACTCAGCATAACCAATCAATGCAATCTCAGTTGTACGGGCTGCTTCGCAAAAACCCTCAGAAACTCGGGGGACAATACTCTGAAGAAACAGGCAATGGATTTCGGTTGCTGGGAGAGCGTGATAAACCAGGGAAGAGACCTGGGGGTCTATACATTCCTTATAGCCGGTGGAGAGCCTTTTATGTTTCCGGAACTTTTGGACATCTGCGCCGGAAACAGAGATAGAATCTTCGTGATCTTCACAAACGGGACCGCAATCAACGAAGCTCAACTGGAGAAACTGAAGAGGACTAATAATACCGCTGTTATAGTGAGCGTCGAGGGAGGCAAAGAACTCACAGATGACAGAAGAGGCACCGGGGTCTTCGATTGCGCCATCGCCACGATGGAGAAGCTGCACAAAAACGGTATAGTCGGGGGGATATCCGTAACGATTACCAGAAGGAACTATGGTTTCTGGATGGAAGAAGAGAATATCGACTACTTCATCGAGCGGGGAGCCAAGCTAGGCTTTTTCACCGAGTACATTCCCACAGTTGAAGTCGGAGATACGGCAATCTCGAGAAGCCCTATGGGAGACTTGAACATAGAGAGTTCTTCGGAGCAGACAACGATACTCACTGACTGTGAAAGAAGGGAATTCAGAGAGAAAATCCTGAGGTATAAAGATGAGAAATCGCTGTTTATTATCCACTCGCCGGGCGACGAAGAGCTTTTCGGCGGCTGTGTCTCTTCCGGAAAGGGCTTCATACATGTGAATCCTTACGGCGACCTCACTCCGTGCCCGGTGTCAGATATCGCCACTCATAATCTGAGGCACGATTCATTAAGGAATGGCCTTCAGAGTCCGCTGTTCAGAGAGATTCGCGACAGTGAAGGCCTGCTTGAAGGTGGGGACGGTCCCTGTGCGCTCTTCGCTCACCAGGATGAACTCGAGGAACTGAGAAAGAAAGTGGGCGCCTACAGAACGGGGTTATGAGGGTTATGATCGACGGTTCTGTTCTGGAAAGCATTGGGTCACTCGACTACTTAACTTCTAAGGCTTTCTGAATTCAGTTTCACTCGCTTAAGAACTGGTAAACCGCTTTACAGGAACGACAACGAAGGATGCGGGCGCTGGAACTGCCCGCATCACCTTACGTTCAATCTTCTCTTCACTTCCTCGGCCGTTCTCTGGGTGAGTCCGTAGTCTTCTATCTCTTCGGATAGAAGGCTCGGGTCTCCTCTTCCCGCAAGAAAGGCGTTGAGTCTGGCGGCGGCCGTCGAGTCGTCCAGAGAGAATATATCATCATAGTATCTGGACAGATCCTGCAGAACACTTCTGTTCTGCTGAAGGTAAAATTTCAGATGGTAGTCCTCTGCCCTGTAGAACTCTTGAAAGGCCGAGATCTCGGTTGAAGCTGTCGCTTGCATCCTTTCATTCTTGTCGGCCACAAACTCTTCGGCAACCGTCTTTTGAGTTTCGTTATGGTACAGGATCAAAGACATGTACTGCCTGTAAGAGTTCCTGCTGAAAGCGTTGTGAGCATTCCAGAAGATTTCAAGGACTTCTCTGTAAGAGATTTCAAGAGGGTTGAACCAGACTTGAACTACTTCGGTATGATCGCCCAAAGAGTAGTAGCTCGGATTGACCTTGGTACCTCCGGCGTAACCCACGCTCGTTCTGTAGATGCCTCTCACTCCACCAAAGGCGGCTTCCGAACCCCAGAAACAGCCGAGTCCGAGGGTCGCAGCCTCGAGTTCTCCGGGTATACTCTTATCAACGGCCGGTATATTTGCATTTGCCATAATCAACACTCCAATCACTATCGTGTACATGAAAATCGTTATCAGTCTCTTCATATAGCTGCCTCCAGAAAATCATTCCAATAAAATTTGTCGGGTATTATTGTGACAGCGCTTCTAGTGTGTTAGTTCAGATTTTTCAGGCTCTTGAAAGATTTTTCAACGGGAAAGAGATTTCTCTATGTTACCCAGAAATGCGTCAACTCCGAATGCGAGTAACGCTGTGGGAATCGCGCCTTCAAGTATGAAGGCCGGGTTTTCGCCCACCAGCCCGGCGATTATCGGAGAGCCGAGGCCACCGGCACCGATGGTGGCCCCCACGGTAGCCGTTCCTATATTTATGACGGCCGATGTCCTTATGCCCGACATTATGACTCCCAGAGCGAGGGGTAATTCGACTCGCAGCAGCACCTGCCATGAAGACATTCCCATACCGTAAGCGGCCTCTCTTACGTCCTGTGAAACGTTTTCGATTCCTGTTATTGTGTTTCTGACTACCGGAAGCAGTCCGTAAAGGAAGAGCGCCACGACGGTCGGTCTAAAACCAAATCCCAGAGCGGGAACTGCCAGGGCCAGAACGGCGACGGGCGGAAAGGTCTGGCCGAGTGAACTTATACTGCTTACAAGGGGAAGGTACTGTCTCCCCAGAGGTCTGGTAACGGCAATTCCGACAGTGACACCCACGAGTGTAGCCAGCACGCTGGATACGAGAACGAGCCAGATATGCTCGCCCACGAGTTCCAGAAGTGTTCCCCTCGGGTGAAGAACCTGCCTCTCTTCGGGAAAGAGCCATCTCAGGAATCCTTCCCAGAGTGACATATTCGAGATAAGCAGAAAGAATAGGAGGGCGAAGACTCCCAAAAGTATCCACGAATACAGGCCCGATCTACTCTTTGTCACTCCTGGTCAACTCCTGAATCTTCGATAAACTTATCTGTCCAAGGAACTTGCCGGTCGAATCTGCCACAGGCAGGGCTACAGTTCCGCTTTCAAGCATTCTGGATAAAGCCTCTTTAACCGTAGAGTCTGGCTGCAAAATCTCTTCGCGGGCGACTTCAGTAAGCGTGCTTTCAATAGAAGCCTCTCTGCTGCTGTGGAAGACGTCCACCCAGCCTATCAGTTTCTCGTCTTTATCTATGGCCCACATGAACTCCTCTTTTGTCTCTCCTACTTGATTCCATCCCTGAGAGATACTGACTACCTTCACATCTTCGATATAATCAGCCACATACACCCTCGAAAGCCTTTTGAGAGCTCTGTCCGAACCCATGAAATCGTGCACGAACTTCTCAACTGGAAAGGAGAGAATGTTTTCGGGGATATCGTATTGAAGAATCCTTCCGCTCCTCATGACCGCTATTCTATCTGCCAGCCTGATAGCTTCGTCGATGTCGTGCGTTACGAAGACTATTGTTTTGTGTAGCTCGCGTTGAACTCTCGCGAACTCGTCTTGCAACTTCACTCTGGTTAGGGGATCGACTGCTCCGAACGGCTCGTCCATGAGTATTATGGGTGGGTCGGCGGCCAGAGCCCGCGCGACGCCGACTCGCTGGGCCTCCCCTCCGGAGAGTTCTTTAGGCAGTTTTCTCGCATAAGACTCCGGTTCAAGGCCGACAAGCCCGAGCAAATACATGACTCTCTCTTCTATTCTTGATCTCTCCCACTTCAAGAGTCTCGGGACAGTCGCGATATTGTCTTTTACGGTCATATGCGGAAAGAGCCCGACATTCTGAATTACGTATCCAATGCTTCTTCTGAGATCTTTGATATCGAAGTCCCTTATATCCTGTCCATCTATGAGTATCTGCCCGGCCGTAGGCTCGACGATTCTATTTATCATCTTGAGCGTGGTCGTCTTTCCGCAACCGGACGGACCGATCAGTACTGTGAGCTGATTTGAGGGTATCTCGATACTTATGCCATCGACGGCTACTGTAGAGTCGTCGTATCTCTTCGTGATTCCGGCGAAGCTTATCATTTTCCTTCCTCCATTACTAATCCTCTGGGTGTGAGCAATGCTATGAGTAGCTGCATAAACGAATCGACTATGAGCGCAAGGGCAACTATCGGAAGAGCACCGAGCAGGACTAGATCCATAGCGGCCTGCCCGAGGCCCTGAAATACGAAGACCCCTAGTCCGCCCGCTCCAATCAGGGCTGCCATTGTTGTATTTCCGACGGCCTGGATTGCTGCGGTTCTAACCCCGGCAAGAACCACAGGCAGGGCCATCGGAATCTCTATCTTTGAGAGTATTTGAAGTCTGCTCATGCCCATTCCTATACCGGCCTCGATCGTATCGTGAGGTATGGTCTTCAGACTTGCGTATGTGTTTCTGGTTATGGGCAGCAAAGAGTACAAGACCAGAGCTATCATGGCGGGTGTCCAGCCGATACCGCTTATCCCAAGCTGTCTCAAAAAAGGTATCGAGCGCGAAAGATAGGATAGAGGAGCGATCAGGAGCCCAAAGAGCGCAACGCTAGGAATAGTCTGCATGAAATTGACAAAGGCAAAGACCGGTTTCTCTACCCTATTAGACCTCTTCGCCAGGATGCCCAGAGGGATTCCTATCAAAGAGCCGAAAAATACTGCACCACCGGCGATTATAAGATGTCTCGCAGTTTCTTCGAAGAAACGAGTCCTTCTGTTTGCAAATTCCTTCATTATAGATAAGCCATTCAGATGGCCCGAAACGAGCATTAGCAAAGTGAGGCTAATTGGGACCAGCACGAGAAGCGCCGCCAGCTCTCTTCTATCTTTCAGTTTCTTTCTTGCGCCAAAGACCAGGACATAGCCCGAAAATACCAGCAACCAGAGTCCGGCGGCGGGCGACACTCTTGAGAACGGCCCCACCTCCGCCGCTATCGCAGTGGCTCTCAGACCGGTTACAAAGAACCCGGCAACTGGAACGAGTCCTCCTAGCAAGCCTGTATAGAAGCTATGCCTGGTAAGCGAAAGCGAGAAGATCGCTGTTCCCAGCAAGACGAAAAAGAGAAAACCGGCCGGCGAGACGTCCAGAAGTTTGACCGGAAGACCGGCCGATATTCGCGTCTCCCTAACCGAAAGAAACCCGGGGATAGATATAGAAATGGACATGACGACAAGCCCCGTGAGGGTCATCATGTCCAGATTTCTCAGTCGCAGGGGCCGCATATTCTTTACTTTATCAGACCTCTAGATCTAAGATACTCTCTTGCAACCTGGGCAGGATCAAGGCCTTCGATGGCGATCGACGCGTTCAAGGCCTGAAGAGTCTCGAGATTTAGAGACTCGAAGACCGGCCTCAGCAGTTCCTCGATCTCGGGATAGGCTGTGTATACTTCCGCCCTTACAATCGGAGCCGGTTCATATACCGGTTGAACGCCCTTGGTATCGGTCAGGACTACCAGTCTCAACGCCGATAACGCGCCATCGGTTCCATAGGCCATGGCCAGATTAACTCCATCGATGTTCTGCGATGCGGCCCTTATAGTCTGGGCGGTGTTACCTCCGGAAAAAGTCAGCAGCTGGTCTCTGGTAAGAGAGAATCCATAGGCCTCTTGAAATGCGGGAAGAGCGTCAGGCCTGTTCACGAATTCCTCCGAGGCTGCCAGTTTTATATAGCCCCCTCTAGCAAGATACTCTGAGAGATCTTCGAGGGTATGGACACTTTCCCTATCCGAAACATCCTTCCTGATCGCTAGGGCCCAGGTGTTGTTCGCCGGAGCGGGAGTAAGCCAGACGAGATTATTCCGTTCGAAGTCCAGTCTCTTTACAGTCTCATAACCCAGAAGTGCGTCTTTCCATATCTCCGGGTCGGTACTGTCAAAGAAGAAGCCGCCATTTCCCGTGTACTCCGGATAAATATCTATCTCTCCGGCGGTGATGGCCTTTCTTATAACACTGGTCGTTCCGAATTCAGTGCGGTCGTTCACTTCAAAACCGTTTGCCCTGAGTACAATGACAATCATCTGGCCTAGAAGCGCTCCCTCTGTGTCTATCTTAGATGCAACCGTTATCGGTCCCTTCGCAAGAGCGATAACTGAAAACACAAGTAGTAATATCAGTACAATCCTTTTCACCAAACTACCTCCTCTTTTTTTCCAAAATGATCGGTTCTGCAGATTCCTGCCAGAAAGCTTATTCAATTATCTTTACTCCTCGCCAGAAGGCCACATAGTTCTTTATCTCTTTCGCGGCTTCCTTCGGTTCGGGATAATACCACGCGGCGTTCTCGTTCCTCTCGCCGTTGACGTCTATATCGAAGTAACTGGCCACGCCTTTCCACGGACAGGTCGTATGGTGATCGCTCTCTATGAAAAACTCGTGGCGTATAGAGTCTGCCGGAAAGTAGTGGTTTCCCTCAACTACTATCGTCTCATCGCTCTGAGCTATAACCGTTTCCTTCCAGATAGCTTTCATCAGTCTCACTCCTTTTATATAAA
>LVBU01000226.1 GCA_001603185.1 Thermotogales bacterium Thermo_02
TCCGAATATTACTCTGATTCCAGGCACGATAACCATAAACTGAATGGGGTGATCTGATTGAGAAAATTAGCCTATATTACCGTTATGTTGATCTTGCTGATTGCACTTACGGCCTGCCCACCGATAAACAAAAAGCCCAGTGCCTCAGATGTAAGGATCTCAGGAGATACAGTTACAGGGCAGAAAGTAAAGGGAGAATACACTTTTCTGGATCCCGAGCAGGAGCCTGAAGGAGCATCCGAGTACAAATGGTATCGTTCAGACAAAGCAGACGGCACTGGCCTTGAGTCGATTCCCTCAGCCACTAAACGCGAGTATTTGCTCACTTCGCAAGATGCCGGAAAATTCATGTACTTCGAAGTCATACCGGTAGATATAAAGGGAAAGGCCGGTGATCCCGTGAAGAGTGCGGCTTCCACTATAGTTGTTGCGGGACCCTCCTTCGAAATAATCGATGCCACTCTGAACAGGAACAGTCTTGGAAGCTTTGTTGTTAAAGCCAATAACTTAGGTGAGATAAATGCCTTTGAAGTTGTACTAGAGTTCGATACGGAGTATATGACAAGTCCAGGTATAGTACAGTCCCTTGTCGGTGGACTTATGATAGTCAAGCAGCCTTCCGAAAGCGTTATTCACGTGGCCGTGGCCGGACTGAAAGATCTCGATGTTCAGAATACGGAGCTGCTGAGAGTATTTGTCAATGTACTCGACAAAGCCGGAAATACGGAGATTGTCTTCTCCGAATATGTTAGCGAAGGAAATGTTAAATTCAGTACCGGTGTAATTCCCGAGATTAGTGGACTCGATCTGTCTGATACCGGGAAAATCACAATCCAGTAGGGGGGTCTGAGATGAAAAGAATGACATACATCCTGTTTATATCTGTTGCTATCACAGTGCTTCTGGCTTCATGTATCGGACAATTTCCGAGGTTCGATCAAAGCGGCCGGTATATACTCCAGAGACTTCCTGACGGAGCCGAGCTTTTCGTAAGGGAAGGAATAGACGCAATAGAGATAACTCTCGTTGGAGAAGGTCTCGAAATTGAAGATCTATCGCCTCTTCAGGGCGTCTTGATAATAGCACGCAGCAACTATCCCGATCTGACCGTTGCTATTTCTGGCTTCAGGAACGTCGACTTCTCCAGGCCGGTACTTCGGATCTTTTCGGAACACGCGACGGGTATAGCTATCTCGAAATGCGATGCAATCGTTTTGAACGAAGCTTCCAGATCATACTCGAGGCAGAATAGCGTGGATCCAGAACTAATAGGCGATTATAACGGAGATGGTTATATCACACTGTCTGATTTCGCTTCGTTCGCTCCCTCGTATGGTTTCTCGGAAGGTTCGCAAGAGTACGATGAGAAATTCGATGTTGGTGCATCTGAGAAGCAATACTCGGGAATCTGGCAGAAGATCTTCTCAGTTCCAGGAGCTCCTGACGGATCGATAACCCTTGCAGACTTCGCAGTCTTCGCCAATAATTACGGCTTCGCAAATCCTTATCTCGGGACCTGGAATTTCACCGGAACCATAGACTACGAAAGCTCGACATACGGATATGTTAAGGCAACTGGAACAGGCACACTTGTAGTTAATCAGCAGAACTGGGAGATGTCCGGTCCGGTAGAGATCACCGCCAGCTCAACCTACACAGATGAAGACGGGAACGTCAAATCCGAAGAATTCAGTATTGAGATTGATTCGGTGGATATCGAGTTCACCTCCACTGAGATGACAATCACCGGGACAATGGCAAATCCCGTAAATGGTGCCAAGTACGATATACTGATGAAAGGCAAACTCCNNAAACTGGAAAACTCATAGTTCTTTTCATTGTTTTCTTGGCGCTGACACTTGGAGGATGCTTCTGGAAGAGACACTTCGACCCAAAAAACGCTCCTGCCGTTTTCGGTACCTGGCAACTCGAAGGCAAAGTGAAACATGATAACACTACAATCAAAGGCACAGGCACAATGAAGATCACTTATCAGGACGGAAACACCATAAAAGGCTGGGGAAGCACGATGCCTCCCGGACTGGAACTGATAAAAGTCGATGTCGAAGGCACAGTAACAGACAAACCAGACAATTCGCTAACTGCAACTATGCAGGTGCGATACCCACCTGTGGTTGGAGATCTAAGAGATGTCATCCTCACAGGTACTGTGACCATTACCGCAACCGGAACATTCGTCGACGACGGGAAAATCTACCTCGATAGCCTTGCAAGAGAAATCGGCGAATGGAAGGGAACGCTGAAGAAATAGAATAAATCTCAATCTAGCAAGCAATACTGTTATTA
>LVBU01000227.1 GCA_001603185.1 Thermotogales bacterium Thermo_02
GAGTATAACTCTATAAGTAATACATGTCAAGCATATATGGAGATATTTATAACACATATAGCCTGCTCATTGTATTTCATATGCAATAATGCTAGAATTAGAGGGGTGATAAAAATGATTGACTTTGCGGCAAGACTCGATGAAATAATGAAAAAGAGAGGCCTGACACAGGTGGCGCTCTCGAAGCTGACGGGAATAGCGCAGACTACGATTTCTCAGTACCTCAGTAGAAAGCGGAATCCGACAGTCGATGTGCTGCTCAGATTCTCGAGGGGTCTGGGCGTATCTGCCGACTACCTTCTTGGTGTCATAGACGAGAAAGAAGAACAGGTAAGAAGGATGGCCCAGAACCCTCTCTCAAAGAAGATACCTGTCATAGACGACTTCATGCTCGACAAGAACGGAGTGGAACAGGGGACTATGATACTCGACCTGGTCATCCCCCAGGACAGAGAGGCGGACTTCGCAGTCGTAGTCAAAAAGGGAATGTCGATGATAGATGAACTCTCAGAGGGAGATATCGCGATAATAAGGCGCTCGCGTGAAGCCGTAGAAGGATTCAAAAGCCTTCTTGCCAAGAAGGGAGAAGAAGTTTATATAGGAATGTATCGCGAAGCGAAAGATCCCCGCGACGGACGGACAAATGTCGTGCTTCTCTCGGAGGACTCGACGACCGGAATGCTTATCTTGCCGACTTCATGGATGCGCGACTGGGTGCATGTCGGGATCCTGGCGGCCACTCTCACTTTCGCGGAAAATCCTTTTGAGAGGGCACCAGAGTAGAGCTGACCGCCTTTAGTTTTTAGAAATGCGAAAACTTCTACCTGAAATCTACGCTTAACTCAACCTCACAAGAATTGGCAGTTTCCTGGCCTACATCTACAACAAGATTCGCAACCGCAGGCCCTATTCTCTACGACGCGATGTTGGCGTAGTAGGGTGAGGGCACCGTTGGGTACGCCCGGAACACATGGACGAAAACCGCCTCTGTCCTGTCACTTACGTCTTCAACTGAATAGATTTCCGGCAACCCGTTTTGGTCGCTATAGAGATAGTTGCGAATAGTCAGGCGAACGGCATCCCGGGTAGCCTCCTTATCGCGCCAATGATCAATCCGCAGTTTCTCCGCCTTGAGTGTTTTGAGCAAGGCCACGGCAACCTCTTTGATACGCTCGATATCGCCGGGAGTCAGATCAGGTTTTTTCAGCAAATCAAACACAGCAAGACTTTCCTCATCAAGTCCCTCACGTATAGCGCGGCTTTCTTCATTATCCATCGCATCCACAAATAGCAAGAGCGCTTCAAAAGTTTTTTCGATGGTTACCCGATCCTTCTCGCGGTTATATTCGGCCACAATTTCCTCGTAATGTTTCTGGAAATCTGTGCGCAAAGGATTCTGCTGGAGCAGACGTTGCAGGCGTTTTTCGATGGCAGTCTTAAGATTCTGCACAGTGGTACGCTTGACCGGACTGCGCTCGAACTCCCGGCGCAGGCGTTCGAAGTCGATCCTGCTGATGTCGTAGGTGCCGGTACCGTTTTCTGGCGCTTCTTCCCTAACCTCGATGGCGTCATCCACTAACTGGTGAAGCTGGCTGATGATACCGGTGATATCTGCCTGCTCACGGTCCTGTTGCAGGCTCTTGTAGACGATGTTGATGGCATCGAAGTCGCCACGGCAATCATTGATACCTTCGATGGTGATGCAGGCTTTGAATTTCGAAAACACCGCCCGGCACATCACCTCAAAGCGTTTTCTCGTCTCGTCGTTTTCGTTCGCAGCCTCCTTGGCCGCGAGAATCGCCGCATTCCTGGCAAAACCCGTTTGTTCTATGATCTCATCCAGAGACGCGCTTCGTTCCTCCAGAAATGCCCGGATAAAGGCAATCGCTTCATGAAGATCGGCCAGCAATTCCTCCTCGGGCTTGGCCGGTTCGATTTCGCTGCCGGTGCCATCGCGACCGATATCGCCCGTTCCAGCAAAAGTGGCCAGCGCCCAGCGCAGGTTTTTCAGGATGCCGCAGTAATCGACTATCATCCCGTTGTTCTTTCCCTCGTTGACCCGGTTCGCCCGGGCGATGGCCTGCATAAGCGTGTGCGCCTTGAGCGGCTTGTCGAGGTAGAGGGTTGAAAGACTCGGCACGTCAAAGCCGGTCAACCACATGGCGCAGACGATGGCGATGCGAAACGGGTGTTGCTCGTCCTTGAACGCATCGTCAAGAGCCAGCCGCTGCATGCTCCGATACTGAGGCTGTTTCCGCATGGCCTCAGGAAGGTCGATGCCTTCCTTGATCAGGCGGCGGTGCGGGGTGATATCAAGCTCCCATTTGCGGAACTTCTCGACCTCGCCCTGTTCCTCGCTGACCACGACCGCCATTTGCGTCTGGCGCATCCACTCGATTTGGCGTCGCCGGTACTGTTCTTCCTGCTCGTCCGTGGCCTGGGGTAACTGCGATTCAAGCTCCTTGATTCTCTCGTTCCAATAGAATTCGATCAGTTTGTACATGCGGACGCAAGTGATCTTGTCAATGCAGACCAGCATCGCCTTACCGGTTTCCCACGCCGTGGAATAATGGCGCACAAAATCACGGGCCACCTGGTCGAGGCGTTTCCCGGCTGTGATGATGTGATAGTCACGCTTGAGCTCCTGCTCCAGGCGCTGCTCCACATCGATATTGTCCGTCTCCAGTTCCTCCAGCTTCTCAGCGATCCGGTCGTTCAGGTCGCCGACCGCCACACCGAGCTTGTCGCCACGCGCGTCGTAGTAGAGCGGTACTGTGGCTTTATCCTCCACGGCACGCTGAAAATCATAGGTAGAAACATAATCGCCGAACACCCGCCGGGTGATCTCGTCGTCCTTAAAGAGCGGTGTGCCGGTGAAGCCGATATAGCTTGCATTCGGCAGGGCGTTACGCATGTTGAGTGCCAATGTGCCGTACTGGGTTCGGTGGGCCTCGTCTGTTATGACGATGAGGTCGTCGCGTTGGGAGTAGGCCTCCCCTTCACCAACTGTATGATTGAATTTCTGTATCAGCGAGAAGACATGTGACTTGTGCTGGGCAAGCAACGCGGCAAGATGCTCGCCACTCGACGACCGGCACGGGTCGCGGTCGTTGTCCACTACGCCGCACCCGGCAAAGGTCTTATAGATTTGCGTGTCCAGATCTTCTCGGTCAGTGAGGATCAGAAAGGTGAAATTGCCACCCAGTTTGCGATGCACCTTACGGGTGAAAAAGACCATCGAATAGCTCTTGCCCGAGCCCTGGGTATGCCAGAACACCCCCAGCTTGCCCTTTCTGATCTTCCTGTCGTGCACCGCCTCGATGGCCCGGTTTACGCCCAGGAACTGGTGATTGCGGGCCAGAATCTTCCTCGGCTCCCCGGCCGAGTCGTCGAAGACGATAAAATTCTCCACCAGGTCCATGAAATTAGCTTTCGCACATACGCCCTTGAGCAATGTCTCCATGGCCACAACGCCAGACTGATCCTCAGCCAACCGTTTCCACTCGTGAAAATGTTCGAAACGACTTGTAATCGAACCTAATTTGGCATCCACCCCGTTGGCCAGCACAACAAAAGCGTTATGATTAAACAGATGCGGGACGGTGTCTTTGTAGTCCAGAAAGTTCCGCTCATAAGCGGCGCGGATATCCTTACTGACGTTCTTCAACTCCATAAACAACAGTGGCATACCGTTAACAAAGCCTACGATGTCCGCCCGGCGACGGTAGAGATCTCCGCGCACCCACATCTCCCGCACGCAGAGGAAATGGTTATTTTCGGGATTATCGAAGTCGAAGACCCGCAAGCGCTGGCGCACCCGTTCACCCCTGGCGTTGTGAAAGGTAACCTGTACCCCGTCCTTGATCAGATCGTGCTTTTCGTGGTTGGTAGCGGTCATGGTTTGCGAGGCTGAAACCGCTATGATCTGACTGACGGCGTCTTCATAGGCCGGGGCGGGCAGGCAGGGGTTGAGCTCCTCGATCTTGGCGCGCAGGGTGCGGGTCAACACCACCTCACGATCGGATTTCCGGCCCAGCAGACTGTCCGGTCCGAAATCCTCGTTATTATAGGCATACACCGACTCCCAGCCGAGCTCTTGCTCTAAATACTCGGCGGTCGTCTGCTGGACTAGGGTATCTTCATTGTAGGGGGAGGGAGTCATTCAATGACCTCCCAGTGACCGGTTTTTTTGGAACCGATCCGGCGGATGCGGTTTTGTTGTTTAAGCTTCTGAATATTGCGTTTTATCGTTGCCTCACTCACTTCGAGCCGCTCGGCCAGTGTTGCATAGCTCGCTGAAGGCTCCGTACGCAATGCATTTAAAAGGTCATTTATCCGGTCAGAATGACCGGATAAACCGGCGACTTGACCTGTTAGTGCACCTTTATCCGCTAGATCCAGCTCTTCCAAGGGTTTGCGATGAATCGTGGCGGTGAACAAGCAGCCATCGCGATCATCTATAAAGTCTATGGCCGGCCACTTTTCCAGCGCCCTCTTTATTCCCGAACCCAGACCGTGGTAGGGCAGCAGCCCCTTTGCTACATAGGAAACCAGGATCGGGTTGCGGATATTGGAGTTTCCAGTCCGGATCTTCTCTACTGTCAGGTTATTGGGCAGATGGCCTGGGCTGATTATCTCGATGCGGTTGTCGAAGACAAACAGGCGAATCGGCGCGCTGACCAGATAATCTCGGTGGACCAGGGCATTGACCAGCAGCTCCTCGAAAACCTCCTCGGGAATCTCCGGCAATCCCGGCGCGTTCACTCCGCGACCGGCCTGCACCTTGTGCAAGTTGCGCATGACAAAGGCCAGCACACCCTCAAAGAGTTTCGGCAGCGGCCCGGAAAAGTCCTCGGTGTCGAGGTAGTCGGTAGCGTGGATTTTATTGCCAGGGTAGCGAATCGCCTTGACCACGAATTGCGGCACAATCCATTCCGGCCGCTCGGCGAACATCAGTACCCCGGCCAGGTTCAGCCTGCCATCGTCGGTGGCCAGATTCATGTTTTTTAGCAGGCTGGTCAACTCGTCGGAGGAATCGGGATACTCCTGTTTGTAAACATCGCGCAGAAAATCGCGGAAACGCAACTTGTCCAGCTTGTCGATTCCCGCCCTGGTGGGCAGCTCGTCGGCGTGGAACTGGTTGGTGAACTGAAACAGGCGGCGCAGCTCCTCCTTGGAGTTCACCCGCCGCTTGTCGGCCCCGGCCTTGAGCCAGATCACCCCGTTCTTGTCGAAATAGGGTCTGTCGATCCCATTTGGTACCGTCAGCACGATGACGATGCGGCCATTTTCAAGCGCTACGTTCTCGGTCTGCACCGCCAGCGGGCTGCGCACCAGATGGCTGGCAGCATTGCTGATAAGCTGATTGATGCGGGCCACATCATGCACTGAAAGTCCCGGTGTCGAACCATCGTCCGCCACGCCGATAAAGATGGTGCCACCATTGGTGTTGGCAAAAGCCGCCATCTCAGAGGCTAGCGACTCGGCGTTTTTCACGTCCGCTTTGAACTGGCGGGTGGAGTCTTCGCCAAGGAAGATCTGGGAGAAAAGGGATTGGAGGGTCATGGCACGTTCCTCCGTTTGGCAGTGCGCACGCGGTAAAGGCGCTCGGTGAAGCCGCCCTCTTTTTCGAAATCTTGCGCCAACCGCTCGACCTGGCGGTCGAGGAGCGAACAGGCCACCGTCAATAGCACCAGCGCAGCGTTGGCGGAAAACTCGGGGTAAGTCTTGATGGACAGGGTAGACGCTGTGGACTCCGTGGACGATTCAGCCTTTTGTCCACGCTGTCCAATCTGTCCACAAAGTCCACTTTTCTTCACCACCTCCACCACCCACGCCGCCACCTCGTCAGCGGTCTGGCACCGCCGGTCAATCAGTTCTTGCCGGAGCTGGTTCTCCCGCTCCCACTGCACCAGCCCTCGCTGGCGCAGAAAATCCTCGTAGTCGAGCTTCAGTTCCTCCAGGCTGGCGCGGGCCACCTGGGTGAGCTTGAGTTCGGTCTTTTTCGATGTCGCCGACGCCTGGGAGCCCTCGGCGATGTTCTGCACACCCGACCGCGCCGCCTGCACCATCTGGTCACGCGTGCGGCTGAATTTATCGATATAGCGGTCGCAAAACCGCACCGTCACGTCGTAGACCAACTGCGCCACCTGAAAGCTTTTCAGCTTCCGGTAACCTCCGTGTTTGGGGATCAGGTCAGACATAAGCCCTCCCTCTTTTACCATGTCCACACAGTCCACTCC
>LVBU01000228.1 GCA_001603185.1 Thermotogales bacterium Thermo_02
CAGTCCTGATGGGTAGGGACAGTGCTGCTAACGAGAAACTGTCGAATAACATTGGCGATGGGAAACTTACTCCGCAAGGAGGTAGTATATGTTAGCCTACACGGAGCTGGAGAAATCCAGCTCCTTACCACTATGTGAAAGGAGGCAGGCGGCTTCCTCCCCACAGCTAAAGCAGGGGGTCTCCGCCGATTAATACGATGACTGCAGGCCTACGTCTGGTAGGAAGAGATTCAGACCAGACGTCGTTTATTTCCTCATTATTTGGTCTCTCTCTCTTTCTATTTCCTCTTGAAGCCTTAACACAGTAAGCGGTTCCTCATAAAACGAGTAGCTGTCATCGGCTACCCTTATTACAAGAAAGTAGTCCTTTATCTTGGACTTTCCTATTTGCCTTATGTTTCTAGCGGGAAGAAACATATCTCTCAATGATGGATAGTAAAGATCGCTGGATGATGTGCTTTGATGTACAGCTACTTCTTCGATGTCTTCAAGAGGTATTTCCATGTTCACCTGTCCCGATCCGGGTATGTTGACGGTAAAATGAAAGCTGCTATTGTAGACGATGGCGTAGCTCTGACTCATATTGACCTTCTCTATCCTCTCCACCCTTCCAAACGTGTAGAAAAGCGATACGACCTTCCCTCGATCAGTCTTTTTTGGAAGCCCCAGCCGTCTGATCATCTTTTCCTTTGGTCTCTCTTCACCCAAACCAAGAAGAGCAGTTATGATACAGACTATCGAACCAATGAGAAATCCTACACGAAAATTGCCGACCAATATTTCGGCCGCTTCAGAAAAGACCGGAATAACAGGAGCGATAAGAATCAGATAGTAATCATGCCGCTTTCTCAAAACCGTGAAGACAATATAGGCAGCTACGCTCACCAGAAAATAAAAAAGAGGGCTCAATACAAATCTGGAAACAGTCGCCAGACTCAACAAGAATAATCCTGACAAAGAAATCACTTCCCAACACAGAATTCGCTGAAGATAGTCTCCAGAAGATCATCCGTCACATTGCGCCCAACGATCTCGTCGAGGCTCCTTATGGCCTGTTCTATCAGCGTGCCAATAATGTCTATAGTTCTACGCTCCTCCAGTGCCTGAAGGACATCTCCGAGATATGAGAAAGACTGCAGAAGCTTCGCACGCTGTCTGGGACTTACAATAATTCCTGAAGCAGCC
Source organism: Thermotogales bacterium Thermo_02 (assembly GCA_001603185.1). GTDB lineage: Bacteria > Thermotogota > Thermotogae > Petrotogales > Kosmotogaceae > Mesotoga. The sequence goes on from LVBU01000228.1 coordinate 1,186, forward strand.
TCAATCTCAGTCAGATCTCTTGTTCTGTCCAGCATAAGTCTTTCTAGCTTAGAAATTCCCTCTCCAGTCTTTGCGCTTATTACCACATCGTACTCGTCAGATTCGACTGGTTTGATATCGGCTTTGTTGGCTACAAATATGATTCTCTTGCCCTTCTTTATCAAATCGTTCGAGAGATTGCAGTTCTCGCTAGTCGTAGTATCATTAAGAAGTATTATTAGATCGGATGAGTCTATTGCCTGCATAGTTCTTTCAACACCCATTTCTTCGATCCTGTCGTTCGTAGTCCTTATGCCCGCAGTATCGACCACTCTGAACAAGTATCCGCTAATATTCAGATCTTCTTCAATTGTGTCTCTTGTGGTTCCGGGAATATCCGAGACAATCGCCCTATCCTTTCTCAGTAATGCATTCAAGAGAGTAGATTTCCCGACATTGGTTTCTCCAACAATAGCGGTCTTTACTCCCTGATGAAGAGTTATACCGTTTTGTGAGATCTTGACAAAGTCGTCTATTCTCGTTCTTAGCTTCTCCACTCTAGAATTGAGACCTACGTAATCACTTTCGAATTCCTCAGGATAGTTCAACTCGACTTCGATCATGGCAAGGATTTCAATCATCTCCCGCCTCAAACTGTCCGTTTCTTTAGATAATTCACCAAGATAACTTCTAGTAGCGGCATACAGGGCCTTTTCACTTTTAGATGTTATCATCGCATTTATTGCTTCGGCCTTCACAAGGTCGATCTTCCCATTTATTACAGCCCGGCGTGTAAACTCTCCGGGTAACGCTTCACGAAACCCAACACTCAGAAGCGCTTCCATTGCTCTTTGGACAATCACAGGATTTCCGTGGAAGGTAAGCTCAATGACGTCCTCCCCGGTATAGGAAAACGGACCTTTGAAATAGGTGAAAAGGACTTCATCTATGAAGTTTCCATCTTCGATAAATGATAACAGGTAAGCTCTCCGCGGTCGAGTTTCTCTCAGATTAGGCAAAAGCCCTTTGATCTTCTTCAGTATATCTCTGCCTGAACATCTTATGGCAGCGATTGCAGAGACTCCTGCTGGTGTAGTGCGCGAGCAGATTGGATCACTTAGAGATTCCTTCAACTCTGAGAAACACCTCCGTTAGCAAACTCATAAGTTTTCTGTCGGGTACTCCGTAGATTATGGTCTTACCTTCTCGCTCATTTGCTACCACTTTATTTCTTACGGCTCTCACGCTGCCCGATTCATAATTCTCTCCATGAAACATGATCAATGACTCTGAATGAGAATCATACTCGACGCTCTTCAAATGCATTTTAAAAGCCCCAAGTCTTATGTGAGAGGCGGTAAGAAGTGACTTAACCTGGGTTGGTAATCTTCCAAAGCGATCTATCAGTTCTTCTTCGATGCTTTCAAGATCATCAAACTCTTTGCAAGCGGCAATCCTGCGATATATCTTTAGTCTTTCAATAGAGTCGCTTACATAACTCTCAGGAATTACCATGTCGAACGGTATATTCTTGAGTTCTGTATCAACGGAACGATCTTCGACGATCTCTTCAGTTTCACCCTTCATTTCTCTCATGGCCCTGTCTACCATCTCTCTATAGAGATAAAGTCCAACTGCATTTATGTTACCATGCTGTTCAGCCCCTAATAACGTTCCAAACCCGCGGATTTCCAGATCGCGCATTGCGATCTTCAGACCGCTTCCCGAGCCGGAAAACTCCTTGAGTGCCTTCAATCTATCCTTTGAAAGCCCGGTAAGTCTTATGCCATCATAAAGAAAATACGAGAAGGCTCTTCTATTACTGCGACCCACTCTTCCCCTCAGCTGATAGAGTTGCGCAAGACCGTATCTGTGAGAGTCGTCAACTATAAGGGTATTGGCGTTGGGTACATCTACGCCACTCTCGATAATAGTGGTGCAAAGCAGGAGATCTATTTCTCCATTATAGAAGGATCTGATTGTCCGTTCAAAGGCAACTTTATTCATCTGGCCGTGAGCCACTTCTATCTGTATCTCGGGAAGAAGCTGTCTGAGCCTAACCAGAAGACTTGGCAGCTCGTTCACACGATTGTGGACGTAGATAGTCTGTCCACCTCTGTTGGTCTCTCTTAGTACGGCTGTCCTAACCAGCCTGTCATTTGAAGCTCCGATATAGATTTCCGGCGAGGATCTTCCAAGGGGTGGAGTTGAGATTATCGATAGATCTCTGAGTCCGGAAAGCGACATGTAAAGGGTTCTCGGAATAGGCGTAGCGCTCATCGAAAGGATGTTTACCTGCAATCTTAGTTTCTTGAAATGCTCCTTCTGCAAAACCCCGAAAAGCTGTTCTTCATCAATTACTACAAGACCGAGATCCGCGAAGCGAACCTCTCTGGAAAGTATTGAATGAGTGCCGATTATAACATCCACTTCACCTTTTCTCAGTCTTTCAAGCAACTTCCGGCGTTCAGTATCTGTTCGATAACGGTCGATTATCTCAACTCGCACTCCGAATGGACTCAGTCGTTTGCTAAAGGTCTCGTAGTGCTGCCTTGCCAGAACGGTTGTGGGAACCATTACGGCCGACTGCTTGCCCGATATAGCACTTCTGAAGACAGCTCTGATAGCGACTTCGGTCTTTCCATATCCTGCGTCGCCGCTAACCAGACGATCCATCGATCGGTTGCTTTGAAGATCTGAAAGGACTTCTTCAAAAGCCTTCTGCTGATCCTCTGTCTCCATGTAGGGAAAACTGTCCCAAAAGGACTTCTCGATTTCCAGGTCTCCCGATAACGCGAGCCCCGCAGCGATTTCTCGCGACCCATAGAGTTCGGAAAGTTCGCCTATTAGCAACTTGACCTCTCTTTTAACTTTCGATTTCTGCCTGCTCCAGCCGGAACCCTTCAGCGAACTGAGCTGTATTCCATCGGCGCTTCCTACGTATTTATGAACTCTGTCAACTCTGTCGACTGGAACATATATCTTGTTGTCATCCCTGTATTCGAGAACGAGGTATTCGCGTATACCCAGAACGTTTTCGACTGTACGTACCCCCAGATATCTACCTATACCATACTCTTTGTGAACTATCAGATCTCCTTCTTCCAGCTCAGTCCAGTCTATTACGGGTGTTCTTGGCAGAATCTCTTCTTTCCTTCTAATGAACTCAGAAGTCTTTACTATCTCTGAGAACTCAGTATCATAAGGCATCATAGAAACCGGCGAGTCCGAAACCAGTGTGTAGTCTGGAAGCTTCTGAAAGATCTCCGAAGAGACCCCGCCGTACCTCACGTGCAGGAACCTGCGTACAGGTTTGTCGGAAAGGAGTTCGTTGGTCTCTCTCTCTCTTCTTGCGTACTCGGCAAAACCTTCGTCGGGTCTCACAATGAAGATTTCATAATCGCTCAGATAATCCAGGGCAATAGACTGCTTTTCGTAGAAAATACCGGCCACAGTATCCATGGTATCGACTCTCTCCAGAAGAAGTCCATCTCCAGAGCCTGTGGCTTTCTCTGCAGATTCGATTCTTCTTATTGCAAGATCCCTGCACTCATTGGTAAGTATGCTTTCGGTGGCAGGAGTTATAAGCACATTACTGTGGAAACTCACGCTCTTCTGATCTGCCGGACTGAATGTCCTTATCGATTCAACGCTGCTATCGAAGGTCTCTATCCTGAATGGATAAGCGTTGCCCGGAACGAAAACGTCTGTTATTCCACCCCTTATTGAGAATTCGCCAGGGACGGTCACGTTGAAAGCCCTGCAGTAACCAAGCTGTTGAAGTCGATTCTCGCCGATCTCTGTTGTCTCGTTTTTGACAACCTTCATTGTCAACGCCGAGAAAACATCAAGCGGAACAGTCTTTCTCAGCAGTCCGTGAAAAGAACTGTAAACTCTCTTTAGGTAACCGGTTGAGAGCCTGCGCAGTAGAGCGAGTCTTTGAGCTCTTATTCTCGGCGAAGTTCCAATTTCTTCGAATGGAAAGACATCATGAGAGAAGAAGTACTCCTCTTCCTCAGTCTTACCATGGATTTCCATGAAGGATTCCAGCATTCTCTCCGTTGGAAAGACAACGAGCGCTTTCTCTGATCTGCCGACGTGTTCCTCAATCCATGCTATTACATCGTTTACGCGGTAGAATCTCTTTTCCAAAGCAACCTCCAAAAACGCTTTATAACTACACTCGCGGCTCTCAACTGTATAGTCTCGCGATCGCCCCTGAATCTATCGGTGAAGCTCCAGACTCTGTCTTCAATCTTAACTGAAGAGCAAACAAGCCCTACAGGTTTGGTTTCGGTACCGCCACCGGGACCTGCGATTCCGCTTACTGAGAGACCTATAATTGTTCCGAATAGTTTGGTTACTCCCTTTGCCATTTCGATCGCCACTTCTTCGGAGACTGCACCGTGTCTTTTCAGAGTCTCAGGGCGAACGCCAAGAATAGAATCCTTTACTTTATTTGAGTAAGATACTATGCTTCCAGGAAAAACTCTGGAGACACCTGGAACAGAGGTGAACGCTGCTGAGAGC
>LVBU01000229.1 GCA_001603185.1 Thermotogales bacterium Thermo_02
TCCTTCTTTCCACACTCGACAATCACAAGAAGCTCACCCGGGCAGAAGGCTATTCCTCTCTTGTAGCAGGCGTATTTCAGGAAGTTCTCGCCGGTCAGTTTCGCAGCGCGAATATCGTGATTGCCCTCACAGACCGCTTTCAGATTCAAGGTATCAAGAACGTCATCGACTTTTAGCATTGCCTCTATTCCTACCCTGGATTTCATTTCCTCTCTTGAATACTCTCCATCGGCCACCATCTGCCTCTCTATCTGAGACTTCACGTTGTTGAAGAACCCGTAGTCAAGAACGTCCCCAAGTAGTATCACCGGGTCTTTCCCTACCATCTTCTTTGCTTTCTCAAATGCTTCTCTTTTGAACGCAGACGCGTCTATATGGAGGTCAGACAAAAGCCAAAGTCTCTTTCCCATCTTTATGTGGAGAACGTCGATTTCTGGGAGTTGCTTCATAGTGGCCCTCCCTAGTTTTAGAATTTATAACCCCGCAAATAGTAAAAACGCAAAGCCAAGTGATGCACCCATACAGGTCGCAAGGAAATCGAAGAGTTCGGGAGTCCCTTTCTTGAGCCACCAGTCCCAGATGAATTCTTTCGCGGCTCCGGCAAAACATCCAGCTAAGAAACCGATCAATGAGTTGCGAAAAATGAACCCAATTACGAGCGTTATGAAGAAACCGAAACCAGCGTGCACTATCTTGTCTTTCACCTGAACACCTCCGAAAGATCTGCGAACCGAATTACGTCTCGCATGATCGTATAAGATTTAGAATATCCGCATTGCCCCTGCCATGAAGCGACTGAAGAGCGAAGCTTTGAAAAAGCAATCACCCCCTCTTTGTGAAGGCTCTCAAGTTTTCGGAGTCTGCGTTTGTTACGTTGTATGTTTGTTTTTCTTAGCAAGAGCTTATCTGCCCAGATGCGATAGCCGAGAAAATCTATGCCGCGCGATGCAGGAAAGATACCGGTTTTGTGGTTGAGAGCAAGTCTTAGTCGGTCTTCTAGAAACTCCTTAATTTCGTTTAAGTATTCCCAGAGTCTCTGCTTGTTATGATCCAGAATTATAAAGTCGTCTACATATCTTGCGTAATGTTCCACGCGAAGATCGTGTTTCACAAATTTATCTAGTTCGTTGAGGTATATATTCGCAAAGAGTTGGCTCGTAAGGGCGCCGATGGGGATCCCTTTGTCGGAACCGCCATCAATAATCACATCTACAAGCCACAGTGTGTCTTTACAGGAGATTTTCTTCCTAACAAGCATCTTCAGAACTGTATGTTCGATCGAAGGAAAATAACTTGAGATATCCGCCTTAAGGCAATATGTTCTAGGCGAAGACTCTGCCAACTTCCTTAAGAAGTAAATGGTTCTTTCAACGCCCGCATGAGTGCCCTTGCCTTTTCTGCAAGCATAGCTGTCATATATGAACCGCTTATCAAAAACCGGTTCGATGACATTGCATAGCGCATGGTGAACGACCCTGTCTTTGAAGCTTGGTGCCTGGATTATTCGCCTTTTTGGTTCATACACAACGAACTCTCTATATCTCCCTGGGGAGTACATCTTCCAGATGAGTTCGTTCTGGATGGTGATAAGATTCGCTTCGAGGTTGTCCGTGAATTCGAGTACGTCTTCCCGGTACCTTTTGCTCTTTCTTGCTTTTATATACGCAAGATAGATGTTTTCAAAACTGTAGATGTTCTCGTATATGTTGTTGATTCTTTTCACATATACCTCCATAGAAAAGGCGGAGAACGTTGGTTTGCTACTAGCTCTCCGCCGGTCTTCTCGTATTTCGCTATAAGCGAGGATCTGAATTCCTTTGGCGTTTGCTCTGGAAAAATGCCCATGGGCATTTTTCTTCTGGCGGTTATCAAAGCGGCGCGCAACCCGATGTTGGAGTTCCGATTGGACGGTACGTTGTTCAGGTTCAAGATGAGACCAGACCGAGCGTTAGACCCGTTGTTCCAGTTCCCGCCCCGGAGGGCCGCGCGCAGAAACAATTCAGACCCTTATGGACTTCATCCACCCGCCGATCATTTTGCCGATTTCGGTAAGGTAACCAGCCCATATCTCGTATTTCTTCAATGGCACAAATTTCAAATTAACCGCCAACCGCACGTAACTTCTCAGAACATCCAGTTCCACGTCGAGTTCTTGCATGGTAGTCTTCTTGAAGTACTTTTTGTTGCAGGCGATTACTAACTCGAGCAGCCTGAACATAGATCTCTTTATCTCAGCGGCCAGAGTGTGCTTTTCGCTTTTTGGAAATTGCGCCAGAACGATATATGCGTATGCGATCATATCTTCGATCTTCTGTTTTATCTTCAGCGGTTCCATGCTATTCCCTCGCTATCGCTCGTCCATCAGATCTTCAGGACCCAGATTCCAGATCTTCATCCGCCAAAGCGGCGCGCAACCCGATGGTGGAGGCCCGAGTGGACGGGACGAGGTTCAGGTCCAAGAAGAGACCAGACCGAGCGCTCGACCCGCTGGGCCAGCCCCCGCCCCGGAGGGCCGCGCGGGTGCCATTAAGACGCCAATATGACCGATCAAGCCATTCTCCGGAAGCCGATACATCCGACGGAAGTGCCAAATCAGGGAAATCGCTTCGGAGCGTTTTTATCAAAGGGTAATAGTATGGCGATGAAGTGGGCGATACAACAGACATTCCCACCCCAGGCATCGTCACCGCGGCAGAGTCGCTGTGGGCGACCACCGAAGAGCCGGATGTCCCCCTCGAGACCGTGATGGTGTTTTCCCCGACGTCCGTAATGGTCATAATCTCCACGTCTATCTGAACTATTCTGCCTACCGCAAAACCGTCCGCTCCGGGACCGTTCAGCAGGTTTTTGTACGTGATCGTCACCGGGTCGTCTGTTCCGATCGCGCCGTCCAGATATGCCGTGCACCCGGTCGGGATCACGCACACAGGAGTGCCGTCGTTATCCCACACGCCATCGGTTGTCAAGAAGTCGACCCATTCATACACGTTCCCGACGATCCCCCAGATCCCGTTCTTCTTTCCGTTATGAAACCAAGTGTCTGGTCCCGTTCCGGCCAGCACCCTGCCCGCTTGAACCGGGTCTGATTCACCATAGTATTCAGCGCTATCGGGATCTCGGTAGTCTCTGCCCGAGGAGTTGTTCCCTCTCAGCTTATCCCCTACGAGCCATCGCGCCAGAAAGCAGATGGTAGACCATTCACGCATGGTTACCATGTGCCATTGTCTGCCGTTCGTATATCTGTTTTCGATCGCCACTTTCGCGTTGTTCCAGTCTATGTCAGTCCACACCACCTTCCCTTGCTGGGAAACTGCAACATCCGTTGTGGACCCGGGCGAGATAGTCGCCCCCACCGCAACGCCTCGAGAAGAGTCTGTGGCTGATTTGTGACTGCACTGATACTTGTCGAACCAGAAGCCGCCGAGATGGAGGTCGCCGCCAGGGAAATCGCCGCTCTCCCACCCCACTCCTTTAGGAATAGTAAACCTAGGAATATATACCGCCACTGAGGAAGAACCGTCGTCTGTTGGAAATGTATATTCGAATGATTTCATATCCACTTCTCTTGCCAGCGATCTTAGATCTCCGAACCGCTGGCGTGAAAGAGGTTTATATCTTCTCATCTTTCGCCACCACCTCTTTGGGAGGCTCGGTACTTCGAACCATATAGATCGGATTGTCTTTTTCATATCCCACGATCGGAGAGGTGCCTTCAAATCCGAACGCGGCGTATTCCACGAACCCGACCACAGGTTTCCCGTCTCTCCACTCAAAGACAGGGGTGCCGTCTTCGAGAATCTCGTAATATGGTCTCCCACTCGCAAACCCCAGAGGAGCCGAACTTTTCGCTGAAAGACCGACACTTTCTCGGTCTGTTTTCGTTCTCTCGCAAAAGTCGGACAGAAACACCTGGCCATATTTCAGTGCTTCCTCTTCGTTCTTCGCGATTACCTTTCTTCTGTCCAGGACTTTATTGACATCCTTAACGGACAACTCATAGACATTCCCTTCCAGATGAACCGCAGATACTTTAATCATGATGACACATACCTCTTTTCAGTCACTCTCGCGCTTCCGGCGGAGGCGGACATGACGTAGATCACTCCATCCACGACATCCTGATAGACGTCCCCAGGGAAGACGATCTGGCCGTACGTCGCTTCGTCGTCCGTGAGCACTTCAATATTCACGCTGCCCTGGTTGAGAATATGTATGATTCTCTGGCCGCTCCATGCTGTTGCCCCGCCTTTTGCTTCGGCCGGGGTGCTGGAAGTAGAGACCACATCGGTTCGCATCTCGGAGATAGGAAGCCCACCATACTGCATAGATTCTATGGAATCGGTCACGCCTTCGATGGCGGCCTCGAGATCCGATAGGGTTTTCGAAGCGGAAAGAACAGAGAGATCCGATATTAGCTTCTGCAACCTGCCGATTACAGTTGTGTCGCTGTCTGTGTCCGAAGTGCTTCCGAGCGCTTCATCGTCTCCATCGCCGACTGTCGTGCCTATGGAAGTGAGCGGGGAACTCTCGGTTACATCTATTCCAGTCTCTAGTATCGACTGCAACTTTTTCAGCAGGCCTATTACTGTTGTGACTGTATCCGCATCCGTCGTCGTTCCTAGTGCGACATTTGCGCCGTCGGCTGCTTTGGTGTCAACTTTGTCAACTATCTTCTTGATTCCGTCTGTGTCTTTGATTGCGTCAAGAATTGTGTTGATTCCGTCAAGCGTAGTTTCTTCCGCGAAGTCTAAGCCTGAAATCGTTTCAAGCAAAACTCTTGCCGCTTCGAGAGTAGTCTGGGTGGCGAAGTCCTTCCCTTTGAGGTTCTTGAGCAGGCCAATCATGGTGCTGAGTGTGTCCGCATCGGCCGTGGTTCCGAGAACTTCAAGGAACGTCTTCAGACCATCGAGAGTCGTCTCGGTCGAGAAATCCAGTTTAGAAATGGTGTCCAGGAGAGTCTCGACACTTTGAAGCGTAGTTTCTGTCGAGAAATCTAGCTCAGAAATCGTTTCAAGCAAGTCTCTGACGGCCTCGAGTTTGGCCTCTGTCGCGTAGTCCTTTGCCTTGAGAGCTTTGAGCAAGCCAATGACAGTTTCAGCGGTTGCCTCGTCGGTTGTGGCTCCGAGAGTTGCGATCTTCCCGTCCGCGGCGATGAAGTTTATCTCGCCGTCTTCTGTGAAGACCAGTTTGTTGCCGTCACTGTCGATGAGCTGCACATTATCGACCTCGACGCTTTCTATTGTTACGTCGCCGACGATCTTCGCGCGTATCTCGTCGTTTTCAGTTATTACGTCTACTAGCTTCTGAAGTATGGATTCCAGAGTTTCTTCGCTGGCCACATCTCCTATGTCCCCGATTTTCACGTCCACTCTGTCATCGTCGTCTGGAAGCCCTATCACTCTGCGCACATCATATCCTCTTGTTTCCTTCATTGTCATCCTCCTCCTTACAGATTCAGTTTCGCTTTTATCTTTAACCTTTCGATCTGAGTGATATCGCCAACTCTAACCGTAGTCTTCAGATAGTATGTCCCAGGAGGGGAGGTGACCTTCTGAAGGAGTCTGAAAAAACCGTCCGGGTGTTCAAACGCCGCACTCTCGGAGATCCCCCCAAAGTCTCCCTCGTCATAAGATTCCAGCCTCCCAGAAACTTCTGAAGGAATCACCGAATTCCACGCGGAACCACTATCAAATCTCTCGACCACGACGTCGACGAAAAAAGTATCCAGAGCTTCGACCGAAACCTGGTCTATCTGGAGTTCGTCTCGGAGATATCGAATCCGCACATTACTTTGTGAAGGCGGCTCTGGAGGCATGTACGTCCTCTCGGCCCACGAAGTCTCGTCATCGTCGCAGGAAAGAACGATCTTTCCTTCCGAAAAGACCGGCGGAGTATCGCCGTCGAGAATCCAGTTCTCGTCCAGAAGCCATTCCTCATCTCCGACATCCACATTCCAGACTCTCGCGAGATCGTCGTACTCTCCATAGCTTGAGTCTTTCGCATATCTAAATCTCAATGTGTGTTCTTCGTCTGAAAGAGAGCCCGAGAAAGCCCCGTTGTCTAGGCCGGAAGTTCTCAGAGCCAGAATGTCGTCGACATAGAACTCGAAGAAATCGTAGTCGTACTCAGATGAAACCTCCCAGTCGAACGAAACAGGCAAAGGCAAAGGTTCTGATGTTGTCTCTGGAAGTGTTCCAAGCGCTTCAAGAGAATTTGCAGGCGTTAGCACAAGAGCGCCATCTATCAGTTCGACCGGGGTACCGTCGATATTCCAAGTGATCTCTGTCAGATAGTCCGTCTCGTCGTATTGGATCTTTGCCATTCGCAGTGTCGGCGAATCCCCCGACCACTTCTTGATATAGAAACCGATTAAATGTTCTTCGTCGCTGAGGTATGCCTTGAATGTCCCGCTTGTGTTTGCGTATTTGATGTCTTGAAAGAAATATTCTCCGCCATCAATATAGATGCAGAAATAGCCGTCTGATGAAGCGCCTTCTATTTCCCAGTCAACTTCAAATAGATTCATGAGATCACTTCCTATCGATCACGACTTTTAACTTCAGCCGTTGAACTCTTTCATAGGATAAAGGCTGGTCCAGTTGAATAACAGTCTGAAGGAAGTACCCGCCAATAGGAAGGTCTGCTTCCACTCTGATCGTCGTTCCTTCAACATCACAAACCGCCATCTCTTCAAATTCTTGACCGTCGAATGAGACTATACTCGCTTCAAGCTGGCAGCCAGCCTCTTCCCATTCTTGTTCTTTCTTCTCGACCAGAACTTCAATGAAAGCCGTCTGGCCCGTCTCCATGACTAGAGCGGAGATCTCCGAATTGTTTTGGAAGAACCTCACACGGGTTTCCACAGGAATAGCCGGATAGATCTGTATCGCCTTGGACACCGTCGCGTCTCCGAATTGAGCATAGATAAGAAGCCAAGTCTTTTCTTCTACCAGAGGAGCTTCAATATCGGCCGAGAAAACACCTTCTCCCTCATCGACTCCAGGATAGGTCTCACCGCCGAAAGCAAAATCAAGACTCTCTATGTCTGTCGTGGTAGCCTCGACATGGAAGGTTCCGCCGGAAATCACCTTCTCCGGAGCCTCAATAGCATCGATCGAAGGATTTGAAGTATCCCACGGCGCCTCACCCGGTGCCCAAGGATATTGTTCTTCCGTATCGTAATTATAGAAATCGTATGTCACGCCTTCAGGCAGCTCTTGAATTGCGGTATATATTCTTCCGTTCAGAAAATTTCCGGATACCAGGACTGTGGCTTCCTGAAGAGAAAGACCGCTTATAAAATCTTGCCACTCGCCTTCTTCGTCATCGAACCACTTGATTTCGAAGAAACCATCTTTGATAGCGAAACTCATCTTTTCAAAGATTCCGGTAGTCGTTGAAGGATTGTCTTCTCCAAAGTATGTGTAGTAGGTCTCGTTGGTGAAGTAGTTCCTGTGCACCACAAACGCTTGGCCATTCGAGTTGTTGACTATGACGATGAGATGATTGCCGGTTATATTCGTCGAATGGCTGATGATAGTCATTCCCTCTTCAAGAGCGCCGACTGCCTCGTTGTCAATGTCCTCGTTTACCAGCTCTCTCCAGATGGGGAAAACGTCTTCAGGATCGCAGCCTGCTTCCGGACCATAATAGGCGTATATATCTTCTGGATATGCCGTGTCAAGCTTTGCGAGCGCCCAGAAGTCGTCCAGCTCCAGCCATTTTATGATGTACCCGTCGCTCCCGAGGTTCATGTTGTCGAGGTTCTCGGTGTTCCATTCCTCTCCCCAGACGCTTCGAGGTATCTTGATCGGGAACGGGAAACCTGAGAGATCTTCAGTGTCCGGGTTATTGATTTGAATTTTGAAAGCAGGAAATACAGGCATCTCTATGCCTCCTCTATTCCATATTTCTCAAGGTTGATCGCCATAGGGCTCAGGTCGTCTTGGAGGAAGAGCTTCGGGATCACTAGCTTCGCCCTGTCGAATCGCAGCCTTGAAAACTTGAAGTCGGCCGGAAGCTCATACCAGCTCCTTGGGTACTCGGCATCTGAATCGGGTACCTCTGCAAACGGTCTTGAACCTTGAAACATCTCTTCCGGGAACGTCAGGGTCTTGACCTTTTCTGACGAGCCGATTTTGTACAATATCTTGGCACTTCGACCGCCTTCGGCCAGAGGAAGCATGAAGACTTCGTCCTTTCCCTCTGGGCCTTCAATGTTCAACTGGTAATAGTCGCTTCTTTCCGAATTCCACGCAAGATTTCCGTTGTACACCAAGAACTTCTGAATCCCATCAGCTTCAACAATTCCCGTCATGTCGTTTCTGATCGCATTGAGAAGCGGATCGTCTGTTTCAGGAAACAGGATTTGACCGTAGGTGATGTCTTTCGGAACAGCTAGAATGGTGTTGGACAACAGCGAGAACTGCTTTGTATATTTCGAGAGGCGAGGATTGAAAACGCCGCAACTCTGAGGGAAAAGAACCTTCTTCGCCTCTTCCGTCGGGAACTCTGCCAGAGCCTCGATCGGATTCCTAAAATGAATGTAGAAGTAGGGAACGACATTCAGTCCGTATGTCCCCGCTTTGAGTCGCTTGTAGTAGATGTGTAGCCTCGGTAGATGCCAACGGCCGCTGATCTGAGTTAATTCCTCCGCGAGAATCGACACTCTGATTCTCGGATACGGCTCGACTTTCTCGACTCCACTTCCCGGTACTGTCCTGCAAGGCTCGCTCTCCCATGTCCAGTTCCATCGTCCTGTCCAATGGTCGTAAGAGGCTCCGGTAATCTTATACACGTCAACGTGGTCGACTTCGACTATGAGATCGTCTGGATCGTAGCGATATGTCGCATTCGCTCCTGTGTCGTATCTCGGCATCGTGTTCTTGTATGTGTCCGTCTGCTCCGCAAGGCCGCCAAAAGAGGGATCGTAACCGTAATCGTCAAGGCTTCTCTCCCCGTAACTGTGGTCCATCAGGAGATTCGGATCATTGAAAAGCCCAGGTGATACTTTGTACGGCTTCCCGTCAACTATTGTGCCTTTGAAATAAAGCTCCCTCACCTGAACCCGATCAAGGTTTCCGCCGTAGATTTTGTAGTTGCCGCCATAAGCTCCATAGTTGTTGAACACCCTGACATCGTAGTTCCAGTTCCTTATGCCGAGCCCAAGCATTCCAACGATTTCTCTGAAATGCTTTGGCCAGCTCGTGAAATCTCCCGCTCCGTCGAGGTTCGATCTCGCGAAAGCGTTCGGGATTTTGACATCGAAGTAGTTGAACACTAGAAGCTGAGTCTTCCGAGAATCATACTCGACAGGCAGATCTATATTAGATAGTTTCAGCTCTATCTCCGTCTTGTCTTTTTCGCCTTTCTCCCACTCTTCAGGCGTGAGGAAAGATTGCACAATTCCCGTATCGTTTGATTCCAGGTGAGGAATCATCACTGGGGTGCGGTACGGCTTCGTTACGAACCAAAGATGAACCAGCCCGTCGGGAGTGGCTATCTTGTTCATTCTCTCTGGAATGTCTGCAATATAGTAAGGCCTGAATGCTCCGAGACCGAGCAGAACTTGTGTCTCTTGAGTTTCTATCTCAAAAGTCTTATCAATGATTGTGATCGCCGGTCCGGAAGCGATAATCTGTTCCGAAACGTCCAAGTGCCGTGTGTCATAGTAGTAAAACTTCGTTATTTGCGGCGAAGAATTGATCTTGATCCTCAAGCCCGTTGGCTCAGATTCAGGAGCATAACCTGAATATACGAATTCGGCCGAGCTGTTTTCATAGTCGCTGGCCGACACGGTCTGTTCGAACCCGAAGTAGTCGCCTTTCTTATTGACAATCGCGAGACCTGCCGGTATCTCCGGGTCGTTCAGGAACTCTATCTCGTACGATGTACTTCCGAGGAAACCCGAATAGAGATAAGGTTCCGGGTTATCCAACCAATTAGAGCTTCCGGTTACTTTCACAGTGTTCTTGGAGAGATCGTAACTGATCTTTTCGACCGCAAAATAGCCATGGATTTTGTACAACGCGCTTGTAGTGCCCATGCCGTAAGGGTCTGGATAGAACCAAGCGCATAGCCACGGAACGGCTCCGTGGCGTTTCGTGTATATCCCGTTCTCATTCCATATGTTGAAGACTCTTGACCGCCGAAAGCCTCTATAAGTACTCGCCTCCAGCGGATGCGGAGTTTGAGACCACCAGAACTTCCCTTGCAGCCACATTCTTTTCCAGTATTCGAATGCTGCGATTCCTTCACAAAAGAAAAGCCGCGCTCCGGAGTTATACAGAAGGTGTCTATTCTCTATGTCCTCCGAAATCTCATCAAACGGTCCGCTCCTGAAAAGCTCATCATTTGTAAATCTCTCCGAAGGCAAGTTTGAAAACAGTGCCTTGTCCGTATCTGATCTTATAGACGCTATCTTGTCCACGTAAGGGAAGCCGGAAACAGTTTGCCCGTCAATCGTGGTCAGTTCTTTCAGTTTATTGGTGATCGTCGCAAGTCTGAAGTGCTCTCCAATTTTTAACGGCCCAAACCACGGGACAACGTCTATTCTCTTTATGACATCCTGGCCGAAGACTTTCTGGCTTGGGAAAGTCCCATATCCGGGAATTAGAATGTCGTGAGACTTCTCTGTCAGTATTTCTTTGTAGATCTCTCCACCAGGCATTTCGAATAGCCCGACAATATAGTCAGGATCTTCCGAGCCTTCTGGATACGAC
>LVBU01000230.1 GCA_001603185.1 Thermotogales bacterium Thermo_02
TTGTATTCTTCTTAGAAATATATAGTATAACTAATTGTATTGTTATCCCAAATATATGCTAAAATTGCTTGTGAGATTCGATACTTACATATACCGAATCCCCTATCTTATTCCTGTAAATCGGTTTTTAGAGAGAACAAATCATATGCTGGATGCCGCTTTGGCACCCTTTGCAATCTAAAAGAAAAAGGGGGTTTTTTGTATGCGCAAGACGCTATTTGTTTTACTGGTAGTACTTGTAAGCGCGGTTTTCTTATTCGCTGCGAATTTCCACATTGGTGTAGTCACCGGAACCGTTTCCCAGTCAGAAGACGATCTCAGAGGAGCAGAGGCTCTTATCAAGAAGTATGGGGACGCCGCTTCCGGTGGGATGATTGTTCATCTGACTTACCCCGATAACTTCATGTCTGAACAGGAGACAGTTATTGCTCAGATAACCGGCCTCGCGGACGATCCTCTAATGAAGGCAATAGTTGTAAACCAGGCTATCCCTGGGACAGTTGAGAGCTTCAGGAGAATCAGGGAAACCAGACCCGATATTTTCCTCCTCGCCGGCCTTCCGCATGAAGATCCTCCAATGCTCGCTGTCTCTGCAGATCTCTCGGTTAATGCGGATTCTCTCGCACGTGGATACCTGATAATCTACACAGCAAGGGAACTCGGAGCCGATAAGTTTATGCATATCTCCTTCCCGAGACATATGTCCTATGAGTTGCTCTCCAAGAGAAGAGATATTATGGAAGCAGCCTGTGAAGAGCTTGGTCTCGAGTTCATTAACATGGGCTCTCCGGATCCGGTAAGCGACGTGGGAATAGCCGGAGCACAGCAGTTCATACTCGAGAAGGTACCTGCCTGGCTCGATGAGTACGGTGTAAATACGGCCTTCTTCTGTACAAACGATGCCCATACCGAACCTCTATTGAGAAGAGTTGCAGAACTTGGTGGTTACTTCATTGAAGCGGATCTACCCTCTCCGTTGATGGGCTATCCGGGAGCACTGGGCGTAGCCTTTACGGAAGAAGAGGCTGGTAATTGGCCGGCAATTCTTTCAAAAGTTGAAGAAGCCGTTGTTTCCAGAGGTGGAGCTGGCAGGATGGGAACCTGGGCATACTCTCTGGGTTACACAACAACGGCGGCTCTGGCTGAACATGCTAAGAACGCTATCGAAGGAAAGTGTGCGATAGGTGACTTTGACGCAGTGATGGCGACGTTCGCCGAGTATACCCCGGGCGCGGGCTGGAATGGAAGTTACTATGTCGATGCCGACGGAGTCGAGCAGGAAAATTATCTGATGATCTATCAGGATACCTATATTTTCGGAAAGGGTTACATGGGAATCACCGAGGTCCCCGTTCCGCAGAAGTATCTCGATTTCTGATTGAAATAACTTAAGAGAAGGGGGGAGCAACCCCCCTTTTCTTAATCTTCTTGACCTTTGTAGTTTGGGGTGACGTTATGGATGAAAAGCAGTGTCTGCTTAGAATGCAGAACATAAGCAAGGATTTCTTCGGCAACCAGGTTCTGAAAGATGTTACTCTGCAAGTGGGCAAGGGAGAGATTGTGGGGCTTGTTGGAGAGAACGGAGCCGGAAAGTCCACATTGATGAACATACTGTTCGGATTACCGGTTATTAACCAGACAGGTGGTTACCAGGGAAAGATATTTCTCGACGAAAGAGAAGTCAGTTTCTCAAGTCCATTTGATGCGATAGAAGCCGGGATAGGGATGGTACATCAGGAGTTTATACTTATTCCGGGTTTTACGGCAACCGAAAACATCTTGCTGAACAGGGAATCAACCAATTACAGTATCTTCGTGGAAGTCTTCGGAGAAAGATTGAGGACGCTGAACAGAGAAGCGATGAATAAGAGGGCGATTACGGCGATCGAGAAACTCGAGGTTCAACTCGACCCGAATATGATGGTGAGTGAAATGCCTGTCGGTCACAGGCAGTTCACGGAAATCGCCAGAGAGATGGACAGGGTCTCGACCAAATTGCTCGTTCTGGACGAGCCGACGGCAGTTCTCACAGAATCTGAAGCCGAGACAATGCTGAAGGCTGCGAGAAAGCTCGCGAATCTTGGACTGTCTATCATATTTATAAGCCACAGACTGAGCGAGGTTCTCTCGATCTCCGACAGATTATTCATTCTAAGAGATGGCCAGGTAGTCAGAAGCCTTGAATCCTCGAAGACTTCGCCAAGAGAAGTAGCTTCGCTTATGGTCGGAAGGGATATAAAGGACGGTGATTGTGGAAGATCCGAAGAGCTGAAGGAATCCGAAGTAGTTCTGGACATAAAGGATCTCTGGGTTGATATGCCCGGAGAACAGGTAAACGGTGTAGATTTGCAGGTCCGTAAAGGCGAAATACTGGGGATAGGCGGTCTAGCAGGACAGGGAAAACTCGGCATAGCCAATGGAATCATGGGGCTCTTTCCAGCTGAAGGAGAAGTTAAGTACAAGACCGAAAGACTGCCGTTAAATAATCCGGTAGAAGTTCTAGAGAGAGGAATGGCTTTCGTTTCCGAAGACAGGAGGGGCGTAGGTCTGCTACTGGATGAGCCAATAGATCTCAACATTGTTTTTACCGCAATGCAGATACAGAAGAGATTCATCAGGAATCTCTTTGGTGGCCTTCTGAAGTGGCGCGATGACAAGGAGATCTCAAAGGTTGCCAGAGAGTATATTGATTCTCTTCAGATCAAGTGCGTAAGTGAGAAACAGAATGCGAAAGAGCTATCCGGCGGGAATCAGCAGAAAGTATGTCTTGCCAAGGCGTTCGTTCTCAACCCCGATCTTCTGTTCGTTTCCGAACCGACCAGAGGGATCGATGTCGGAGCGAAGAGTGTGGTTCTGGAGACCCTTAGAAAGCAGAACAGAGAACAAGGTACTACGATAGTAATGATCTCTTCAGAGCTGGAAGAACTGCGTTCGATATGTGACAGGATAGCTATAGTCGATGAGGGAAAAATAGTGGGCATACTCCCGCCAACTGCCGATCCTGCAGACTTCGGACTACTTATGCTTGGAGAGAAGGAAGAGGTGAGAGCCGGTGCTTGAAAAGGTTAAGAAACTCATTGAGAAGGCCGGCTGGCCAAGAGTAATAATAGGCTTGTTTCTACTATCACTCTTTTTCACAGCGCCTTTTGTAGGAATAAGAGTCAGTACTTCAATAAGCGATACGATTGTCAGATTCGCCATGAACGCAGTACTTGTTCTTTCGTTGATTCCTATGGTCCAGTCCGGATGCGGGTTGAACTTCGGGATGCAGCTTGGCGTTATCGCCGGACTGATCGGAGCCATAACCAGCATCGAGCTGGGGGTGACTGGCATAGCCGGCTTCCTAACAGCCATAGGTATAGCTATACCTTTTGCGGTGCTCCTCGGGTTTTTCTACGGACTTCTCCTCAATATGGTGAAGGGTGACGAGATGGTAGTCGCTACCTATGTCGGCTTCTCTTCAGTTGCCTTTATGAGTATGATGTGGCTTCTTCTGCCCTTCAAAAGTCCAAACATGATCTGGGGCTACGGTGGGGAAGGGTTGAGAACGACCATAAGCGTCGAAGGTTATTGGCTGGGCGTATTGAACAACTTCCTCAGTATCAGGATCGGCCACTTCTTCTTCCCGACAGGGACTATCATATTCATCTCTCTCATAGCTCTGGTAGTATGGGCTTTCTTCAAGACGAAACTGGGGACGGCAGTGACCGCGGCCGGATCCAATCCAGTTTACGCAAGAGCTGCAGGAGTTAATGTTAACAGAATGAGAGTACTTTCTGTGGTCATTTCCACAGTCATTGCAGCGATCGGAATTCTTGTCTATGAACAGAGTTTCGGTTTCATACAGCTCTATATGGCACCTCTGCTCATGGCATTTCCGGCGGTTGCAGCTCTCCTGCTTGGCGGCGCTTCAGTTTCGAAGGCATCAATGGGAAATGTCATCGTTGGAACCTTCCTGTTTCAGGGAATCCTTACGATGACACCCTCGGTTATGAATAACCTCATTAAGAGTGATATGTCAGAGGTAATAAGGATAATCGTCTCCAACGGTATGATAGTCTACGCTCTGACAAGAAGAATGAAGGTGAGAACATGAAAGAACAGAGTCTGACCCGTGCGAAAAACCCGCTGGTGAGATTTGCTATTTCAAACGCCGTTCCAATACTCTTTGTAGTACTTCTTATCTTTGCCATACCACTGTCGGGCTTTTCCAGCGACTATCTGATTAATGAAATAATTACTCGACTGGGCAGAAATTCTTTTCTTGTCATCTCTCTTCTAATACCGGTTATGGCAGGAATGGGGCTTAACTTCGGGATTGTACTGGGAGCAATGGCCGGTCAAATGGGTCTAATTTTTATGCTGGATTGGGAGGTCGTCGGTATCCCCGGCGTATTACTTGCAATGCTTATTGGAACTCCGATAGCGATTCTATTGGGGCTACTGGCCGGAACGATACTCAACAGGGCCAAAGGTAGAGAGATGGTCACTTCGATTATCCTTGGCTTCTTCATAAACGGAGTCTATCAGCTGACGATCTTGTACGGCATGGGAAGCTTAATACCAATTACGAGCAACAAACTCCTGCTTCCCAGAGGTTACGGTGTCAGAAACGCCCTGGATTTACTCACCATAAGAAAAGTGATGGACAATATGTGGGTGATGAAGATAGGTAATATTTCGATACCGCTCGGCCTATTCGCAATTATTGCTGCCCTGTGTGTTTTTGTCGTATGGTTTACGAGGACCAAACTGGGGCAGGATATGAGAGCCGTTGGCCAGGATATGCAAGTTGCCGCAACGGCCGGAATAAACGTTGATCGGACCAGAACGCTATCGATAATAATATCGACGGTACTCGCTTGCTTTGGTCAGATCATCTTTCTGCAGAATATCGGAACGATAAACACTTATAACTCTCATGACCAGGTTGGAACTTTCGCGATCGCGGCCCTACTAATAGGTGGCGCTTCTGTTGCAAAGGCTACCATCCCCAATGTGTTCATAGGAATAATACTCTTTCATCTCACTTTCATAGTTGCTCCAAGAGCCGGCAAAGAACTCCTCGGTCAGGCACAGATTGGAGAGTTCTTTAGGGTCTTTGTCTCCTATGGGATAATAGCAATCTCGCTTGCTCTATATGCATGGAGAAGAAGGGTCGAAAAGGAAACCGAGAGAAGACGTGCAAAAGCCGCAATCAAAGCAGCTATGGAAGATAAGGTCGGAGGGTGATTGTTATGAAGAGAAACATTATAAGAGTTGCCCTAATAATTGTCTTGATTGCTCTGGGAGTCGGTCTATACGTTCTGGGAAGGAATCATAAGATCTTCATTGACAACAAAGACATAGTTTTGGCCAATGTGCAGTACCGTTCGGAGAACACTTTTTCTGTCTTCATCGATGGAAATGAAGCGGTCGAGGTGGGCAAAGGAAAACGCAAAGTAGTGTACTCTCCGGGTCCATGGCACACCATCATAGCTATCGAAAAGCTCCCCGATGGTACCACGCGCGAAATCATTAGAAAATTCTCTCTCGCTTCAAGAGATACAGCAATTATAAACCTTCCGGTTCTTGCCTCGGGCAACGATGGATGGTTATCCATAGAGGGCGAGTAATCGCCCTCTTGCTTTTATTTCTTCAATTCAAGGTATCTTCAGATTTTTCTGCTATTATTCTTGCAGACTGTACCTCACCGTGGTGATTATGTGGGAGACATTATACTTGAATTCAAAGACATTGAGAATCTGCTCGAACACGTGAAGAACGTTATATCGAGAATGGGACTGAATGACCTTAGAGTGATGTTCCCGGCGGACGTAACTGGTGTCTCGGCAAAGGGCAATTACGTGTACATCAACATTTCTCAGGACTACAGGGAAAGGGGCGTCTCGAGAAAAATTGACCTTAGTTTGATCACCGGTTCAGCCGCTTTCAACCGTATGGCAAAGCAAATCGGCCTGAAAGGTTCGGCCAATCTCAAGGGAAAGAAGTGGTTGTTTCAGGGTAACCTGAGTTTTTACAAGCCCAGGGCAAGTTTTTCGATATGGATAGACACAATAGCGCCACTTGGAGAATCCGATATAGCTTCAAAGAGACGGGAGATATATCTGGCCTTGAAGACCAGAGATGCCCTCAGAGAGAAGGAACACGAGTTGACCGAGATAGAGCCGATCAGAAGGATCGCTGTCGTCTCGTCACGAACCGCTGCTGGATATGGAGACTTTTTATCGAACCTTGACTTGCCGGATATATACAGACCAGTCATTCATCTTTACGAGTCTTTCATGCAGGGAAGCGAGACCGTACCGGGAATTACTAAAGCACTCAGAAGAATAGCGTCCTCGCCGGTGAAGTACGATGTAGTTGTAATCACAAGAGGAGGGGGCTCGGCGAGTGATCTTATGTACTTTGATAGTCTGGATCTTGGACTGGCAATTTCGAAGTTTAACAGAGAATACTGTCCCGTCTTGAGTGCTATCGGGCACGAAAGAGATCTCACTATTCCAGATTTTGTATCGTGGAAGAGTTTCGATACACCAACTGCCGCCGCCCGTGGTATAAAGGGGCAGATAGAGGAATGTGTGGAATCTCTCGGCGAGATGAGTTCCTCTGTCGAAAGAGAACTTGACTGGCATCTTTCGCAATCATTTCTAGAAATCGATAGCAAGAGATTGGCATTATTCTCCGAGAAGGCATACAACCTTCTAGCTAGAATGGCAGAGCAGCTGGGAAACGACACGAAAGATATCTCTGAACACCTTACAGGTGTTTTTGTTAAGGCCGAGAGCGAATTTTTCCTGTACGACTCCTCAAAGTACTTGATGAAGGTCGAAAGACTGTTTGATGAGGTTTTTTCCCGGGCCGGTGCTTCTATTTACCTTATTGGCGCGGCGATTGAGAAGGAATTGGCGGTCTCGTGGACTCTTCTCGATTCTAGTCCATTGAAGGAGATTACGGATAACGTGCTTTCCAAATCGAAAAACTCACTGGAGAGTCTTGAAAAGAGTGTAATTATTGACCACGAGCTTATTGAAGTGTACTCTACCGACGTACTCGATAAGGCGGCTTCAGATCTGATAGACCACGGAGGCTATGCGGCTTCTCTGCTCTTTGGAGGGGTCGTGCTAAAAAACTCATCCGGGATCGTAAACAGGATCGGAGAAGTCTCAGCGGGCGATCTCCTGGATTGCTATTTCCGTGATGGAAAGGCAGCGATGTCGGTCGTAAAAATACTGGATAAGGAGGTTTGATATGGAGAGTAAGGGCATCGAGCGCATTTTGAAATTGAAGGAAGAACAGATAACCTCAATGGATTTCAGAGAACTACTGGCAGATATCAAAATCATAGACGAATACTTTAGAAACAGCGGTCAGCTGGATATCGAGAACGCTCTAAAGGCTTATCAGAAGGCCATACAACTTCTGACTGCCGCACGAAAGAGACTGATGACGCTGAAAAAGGAAAAGAAAGACCTGGATGATAAATATGAAGAGTTTCTAAGCTCCATTGAGAGCAGTGAGTCTGAGCCTGACTCAATGGAGATTTTCGAAAGGGAATTGAAGGCAAAACACAAGTCTGTTGACGATGAAGAATTGCCATTCTAGGTGACCTTGATATGAATCAAATCAGATTGAAGACGGGGGAAGAGCTAACTGTAAGACGTGCAAGAGAGGAAGATGCGCGAAGAGTAATTGATTACATAAATCTCGTCGCTGGCGAAACCGATTATCTGAGTTTTGGTGAGAACGAATTTGAAGTCACAGAAGAAAGAGAAAGAGAGCTTATCAAACGCTTCCAGCAGAGTGAGAATTCCTTCATGCTTCTGGCAGAATTGAACGATACTATCGCTGGACTGCTAACGCTGGAATGCGGTAACAGGCCAAGATTAATGCACAGGGGCGAGTTCGGTCTCACTGTTTCAAGAGTCTTTTGGGGGAAAGGTATAGGGAGAGTCCTCATCGAAGAAATGCTCTCCCT
This sequence comes from Thermotogales bacterium Thermo_02, assembly GCA_001603185.1. Classification (GTDB taxonomy): domain Bacteria; phylum Thermotogota; class Thermotogae; order Petrotogales; family Kosmotogaceae; genus Mesotoga. Next base: position 7,979 of record LVBU01000230.1, read on the forward strand.
TGCAAAAGCTTCAGATGTCACAAGAATAGGCCTACAGGTCAGAATAGACAACGAAAGGGCCATAAAACTCTATTCGGATTTGGGATTCAGAGTCGAAGGTCGTCTGAAGAGGTTTATGAGAATCAGAGGAGAGTATTTTGACTTTCTTCAGATGGGAATCGACTTGTGATTACTTTTTCCGTAGCAGAATCAATACTCCGAAACCAATCAAAAGAACACCGACAGCTATCATGGCCCATTTCGAGAGTGATGAAGGAACAATAGAGACTACAGCGACAATCGTCAAAACCACAACAGGAGTCAACAGTCCCTTTGGTCTTCTACCATTGGCCAGATAAAGCTGGAATAGGCCCACGGCCGGTGCCAGAACGAAGAGCGCCCAGCCGCCACCTGCGTAGAAACCACTAAAGGTTACTCCCAGGGTTAGTGCCAGTGCTACCATCATAAGAATGCCGCCGGGTACGAAGAGTCCTTTCTCGCCTTTAAGAGCGTTGTACTCCATTAACAGACCCGGTAGCCAAATGAACAGCAACCAGAAGTTGCTCAGTATTTCGGGAACAAAGATTATGGATAAACCGAGAGCGATAACAACGATCCCCATGAAGACCTGAGCAAAACTGCCTCTGGGCGATACATTTTCATCCGTCACGAGAACACCCCCTACTGCAATAAACTTCAACTATATAATAACCGAAAACTCCGTCGGTAATGAAATCGCAATGAATCTCTTTCTTGACTGGCGAATCGTTGATTCAGTACTGTCGATGCTATAATCAATCATGTGGAGTCTCAGGGTCCGTCTGGAGGGATGCCTTGAACAAAACTGTTTTGAATTTCGGAGATCCAAAAGTGTGCTTCAAGAGAGGTGTCGGCTCAAACTTCAAAGTAATCAGTAAATATTCTCTGGGACTTGTCGGTAAATTGGACTGCGGTAAGACCACCATCGGTATGTCTATCGAATGAATTGTAAGTGGGCTATCACAACTGCTTCAGGAGGTGAATCTAATGTATTACAGATCGAAGGATAACGGGATCTTCAACTTGCTACTGTATGCAAGACATGGTGCAAGTGGAGAGATCTATCGGGCAATCAGGGTCTCGAATGAAGAAGATGTAGTTGAATCTCTTCGAAATCCGGAAGAGGCACGGCTCTTTGAAGAGTTCATATGGGCTTCTTTTCAGAGGGTTCGCGATTTCATAGAGTTCAAGGATTTCGAGAGCTTTACTCACGGGAGGAGGCAGTAGAAGCTCCACTCTACTGTCAAGAATACGAAAAGGGAAAATGAATGTAAAGAAGTTCGCATACCTTCCAAATTCCCGGTAAGGTGATGTATAATGCAAATAACGTCCGGTATGGTTAGAAATACTGGAAATAAGGGGGGAGCCCAGATGGATATCCAGTCTACAGATTTCTGCTTGACTGTGTTTTGTTCCAGTTTCGAAATACTTCGACTTGAAGGGATCTCCCGCTCACGTAAAAACCTCTCTTTGCGTCCTCATTGAACTCTTCTAGAAAACTCTTTTTTAGTCAGGCATTCTGAAAGGCAACATCTCAATTGCTTATTGTTCTGTCAGGTTCTAGTGTAGTCCTTTAATACTATTCGTTTGACGTTGCTTTAATAGCGCAGTCGTCATCAATCGGGTATGTGTAAAAACATGGAGGTGGAAAAATGGCAGGGAGAAAATTGTTTTTCGTCGTTCTATCCGTTTTGCTTGCGGGAGTTATGGTACTTGGCCTGAATTTCGAAGTTTCGATAAGTCAGGCAGCGGTAGATGGAATCGCCGAACTCGGACTGGAGACACCTATTAACGGAAGAGTCTTTGTCATAGTGACAAAGGAATCTGCGAGCGAACCCAGACTCCAGGTAGATGTACGGGGCGTTCCCTTCTGGGGAAAGGATGTCTTCGCAATGACATCTGAAGATATAGTAGTGATTGCCGGTGACGACCAGTCCGTAATAGGCTATCCGATTGAACTTTCAGAATTGCCGGCCGGTGAGTATTACGTTCAGGCCTTTGTCACAGTCTACACGACATTCAACAGGGCTGACGGGCATACTGTACTGATGCACGATGACACGGGTGATGGGCAGAGGCTCTGGAGATCGATAGGAAATGCCTACAGCATTCCAAAGAAAGTGTATCTCGATACAGCCAAACCCGGCTGGGTTGACCTGAAAATAACGAAGGTAATTGAACCCGACTACGAACTCGAACCGGGCATGGTCCTTCAGCAGGGCAACTACACCGATACGGAGTGGGTTAAGTACGTTAAGATCAAGAGTGAACTGGTATCGGAATTCTGGGGAAAAGACATGTATATTGGAGCAAACGTGTTGCTTCCAGATGGCTATGAAGATAATCCCGATGTCTATTATCCGGTGATCTACTACCAGGGACACTTTCCGGGAGCCAGTGCGCCGGTCGGTTTTAGAATCAACAACGATGTTTACAAATTCTGGACTTCCGAGGGCACTGCTAAGTTTATAGCGGTATCTATTAGAGACGCAACACCCTACTATGATACGGCGTATTCAGTAGATTCAGTTAATTCGGGACCCTACGGAAAAGCGATTACAGAAGAGTTGATTCCTTACCTTGAAAGCCAGTTCAGGATGATACCGGAGAAGTGGGCCAGAATACTGGCAGGAGGCTCTACCGGAGGCTGGGAAGCGCTTGCAATGAAAGTGTTTTATCCGGACCTCTTTGGAAGAACATACGTATGGTATCCCGACTCTGTTGACTTCAACTACTATCAGCTGGTCAACATTTACAGTGATGCCAACGCTTACTTCACAGATTTTGGCTGGATTAAGACGGAAAGACCGAGCGCAAGAGATACTCACGGAAATATCCGATTCACCGTTTTGCAGGAAAACTACTTTGAAAGAGCAACAGGGCCGAGCAATAGATCGGGAGGTCAGTGGTCAGTTTGGGAATCCACTTACAGCCCTCTCGGAGCTGATGGCTTCCCGCAACCTATATGGGATCCGGTAACTGGCGAAATAAACAAGAAAGTTGCCGATTACTGGAAGCAGAACTACGATCTAAACTACATACTTCAGAAGAACTGGAAGGAAATCGGTCCGAAAATAGCCGGCGATGTACACGTTGCCGTAGGCGACATGGACAACTACTATCTCAACGAAGCCGTATATCTTCTGAAGAGCGCTATGGAAAAGATGGACAATCCGAAATCCGATATGACTTTCGATTTCGGACCGAATCAAGGCCACGGTTGGAAGGGCTGGAGTCCGAGCGATGGAACAAAGGCTATTGCCCTTCAAGAATGGCTCGCACAGGTTTCGGACTACATGATCGAGAACGCACCAGATGTGAATAAAGACTGGATATACTAGGCAGAAGCATCTAGAATGCCAGACTTGACCGGAAGGAACTTCCTTCCGGTCTTTTTCAAAATCCCTATCACTATCTGAAGAGAACACTTGGATTCCTCAGCGGTATTGTACAGCTTCAAGATTCGTTTTCGTTCAGAGAAATCGAGATTCTCGAATGAATCTTTACGTAGCCTTCATTCTCCAGATAATTCAGCACATCGAACAACTCGTATCGCATCAGGTTGAGTTCAGCGGCCAGTGCGTCGATATTCAGAAAGACTTCGCTATCACCACCTGTAAGATTCCTGATCTCGTCCAGAACACGTTTTCGCAAATCCACTCTGGGGGTTACTTCCCCTTCTTCGCAGACGAGGATTCCTTCGTGGGTTATTCGTCCCATCTTGAACGGCTTCACTTCCACGTACCCGGATTCACAGAGCCTTAATAGGTAGCGGTTGAAATCGTCGGAAGATAACGCACAGACTCTCGAAAGAGCGTCAACAGAGAAGTATTTCTTCTGACGGCCTCCGGTTTCTCTGTATATAAGCTTTAGAAGATCGAGTTCAGTATTTTCAAGATTCATTATGATCACTCCTTTTCAGTAACGGCCTACCGGAGAGATATAGATCGCGAACTCCTCTGTGCCATCGAGCTGGAAAATCGAGTTGACTTTGCTATTACTGTAAGCTCCGATCGCACAAGTGCCCAGGCCTAGAGCCTCGCAGGCGAGATACAGGTTCTGGCAGACATGGCCGGCATCGAGAAGAATTGGTTTGTAAGAGTTCAGATTATATCGCCATTCCGTTCTGTAGGGTATGACCGACCATACAAAAGTAACTGCGGACTTTCCCACAAAGTCCTGATCGAAGCAAGCTTCACTCAATGACGTTGAATAATCTCCAGTCTCCACAAGACACAGAGAGTGCTTTGAGGACACATAACGGTAGATTCCCTGGGCTATCCCAGTTACTCTTCTGACATAGAGGTAGGTTTCAAAGGGATGCCTTGCACCAGCAGAAGGTACCGTTCTCAGAGTGGCGTAGTTGTTGGGCATAATCTTCTTGATGCCCTGTGTAGCCCATAAAATGTAGGATAGTGCTTCAGGTGCTATCTCTTCATCACTGAAAAGGCGTCTGCTCTTGCGGTTCAATATAAGGGACGTAATATCTTTATCAACCAGTATCGCTTTCGAGTAATGTGGGAGCGTTATAAGATCACTTTCTGGAACGGGCTTTTCCAGTGGCGGCTGAGGCTTTCCATTTCTCTGATCGCTGGAGTAGGAGTCATCCAGTTCCTCATCCCATAACCTGTTGCTTATAAAATACCTTCCTTCTTCTCTCGTATACATAATCGACCTCCACATTCTTTGACTGTTCCAGCATGTATGTCCGGATAATGAACCAATACAGTGATTGAAGAAAATCAGCCGACAACTTTGAGGAGTTTTTTGAGATAGTATCCCGTATGACTGTATCTGGACTCCGCGATCTCTTCCGGAGTACCGCAGATAACAACCTCTCCACCTCTTGCACCGCCTTCGGGGCCGAGATCAATTATGTGATCGGCGTTCTTGATGACGTCCATATTGTGTTCAACGACTACCACGGTATTGCCATAGCTCACAAGACGTTTCAAGACTCTCACTAGTTTGGAAACATCGTCAAAGTGCAGTCCCGTAGTCGGTTCGTCAAGAATATAGAAAGTCCTGCCGGTTGATTTCTTTTTGAGCTCCGAAGCCAGTTTTATTCTCTGAGCCTCACCGCCTGACAGAGTTGTCGCCGGTTGACCTAACCTTATGTATCCAAGACCGACTTCATCAAGGAGTCCCAGAATCTTGTTTAGAGACGGAATTCTCTCAAAAAAGCGTACAGCCTCTTCAACAGTCATGGACAGTACATCGGAGATAGTCTTTCCACGGTAACGGATTTCGAGTGTTTCTTTGTTGTATCTTCTTCCTTTGCAAACATCACACTCTACATATACATCAGGCAAGAACTGCATTTCTATCTTGATCATTCCATGTCCCTGGCATGCTTCGCACCTTCCGCCCTTGACATTGAACGAGAATCTGCCTTTTGCATATCCTCTTGCCCTGGCCTCAGGAGTTTTAGAAAAGAGATCGCGAATGAAGTCGAAGAGTCCCGTATATGTAGCCGGGTTTGATCTGGGAGTTCTGCCAATGGGATTCTGATCAATAACGATAACATTGTCTATCTCTTCCCAACCAGAGATTTCGACTCTTTCTTCGATCTGTTTCTTTGCAGAGTTAAGACAGCTCTTCAGAGCCGGATAGACTGTATCCATGACGAGTGAGCTTTTGCCGCTACCGGAGACTCCTGTAACTGTTATAAATCGGCCGAGCGGGAAGGGCACCTCGATATTTTTGAGGTTGTTTCGATTCGCGCCCTTAACTACAAGGGTCTTCCCGTTTGAACAGTTATCTGTTTCAACCCTGGGAACCGAAAGTTCGCCACTCAAATACTTGCCCGTAAGGGATCTGGCCGGTGGGGTTTCGAGAAGTGATTGGGTGCTGCCCTGATAGACGATTTCTCCTCCATGCACACCGGCGCCGGGACCGACGTCGACTATGTAATCCGAACTCCTTATTACTTCTTCATCGTGTTCGACGACTATAACTGTATTACCCAGGTCCCTGAGGTTTTTCAGAGTCTTGATCAATCTGTCGCTATCGCGTGAATGGAGCCCAATTGTGGGCTCGTCAAGCACGTAAGTAACACCAGTTAGACCGGAACCGATTTGAGTTGCAAGCCTTATTCTCTGAGATTCGCCTCCGGAGAGAGTCATGGCATATCTTGAAAGTGTTATGTAATCCAGTCCGACATCAACAAGAAACTTCAGACGTTTCTCTATCTCTCCCATTAGTTCGCCGACAATCTCGTGCTGGTGATCCGTAAGATGTGTGTCCCTTATATGGTCGTGAATCTCCTGGATAGTCATATCCGAAATTCCGGCGATGTTCATTCCGTTCAGTGTCACTGCAAGAGCTTCAGGTCTGAGTCTCTGACCATTGCATTGGGGGCACGTTTTCTGGATCATGAAGTTACTCTCCATCCAGAAGCGCATCTCCTCGGATTGAGTCTCCTGGTACCTGCGATTCAGATTGTTTATGACACCTTCGTAAGGCCTCTTCAGCTCATATGTAAGCTTTTCCGATTTGTACTGCATCGTAATGTCAGAGGTTGTACCGTAAAGAATTGCCTGTCGAACATCTTCTCTGAGCTCTTTGAATGGCTTTTCCGGATCTTCACCCAGAGATTCCATAACCTTGATCAACATCTTCATGGTGAAACTGTCGCTGGAGCTTGAAATTGTCTTTATTGCATTTTTCGTGACGCTCAGATTCTCATCGACAACGAGATTCTCGGAAAACTCCATGGTATATCCAAGTCCATGACACTTGGGGCAAGCTCCATAAGGATTGTTGAAAGAAAATATCTTCGGACTTATCTCGGGAAGACTTATTCCACATGTTGGACATGCGAAGTTCTCACTGAAAATCTTTCTGGTGTCACCATCGATAATCCCGATTTCTACAAACCCATCTCCCTCATGAAGAGCCATTTCTACACTGTCTGCAAGCCTGGAGTTATTCTCTGCATCTACCGTCAACCTGTCAACAACAAGACTGATAGTGTGTCTCTTATTCTTGTCGAGTTTCAGCTCTTCCTCAAGATCATAGACTTCTCCATCTATCTCGACTCTGACATAGCCTTTCTTTCTCAATGATTCGAGTTCTTTCCGGAATTCACCCTTCTTATCTCTAGCCACAGGCGAGTAAACGGCGACTCTGGAATCTGCAAATTCCCTGAATATGCCATCTACTATTTCGTCCAGACTCTGCTTTTCCACAACCCTCCCGCACGAGGGGCAGTGAGGTACACCGACCCGGGCATATAGAACCCTAAGATAATCGTGGATTTCAGTAACAGTCCCGACTGTCGACCTGGGATTATGACTTACTGTCTTTTGCTCTATTGCTATCGCCGGAGAAAGCCCTTCGATGCTTTCGACATCCGGTCTCTTCAACTCGCCAAGAAACTGCCTTGCATAGGTTGAAAGCGATTCTAGATACCTTCGCTGACCCTCCGCGTATATTGTGTCAAGAGCCAGAGAGGACTTTCCGGAACCAGAGAGTCCTGTGATTATCGTTAATGAGTTCTTAGGTATATCCACACTAACGTTCTTGAGGTTATGTACTCTAGCCCCCTTTACGGATATATACCTATCCATTACTGCACTCCTGAACGATTTCCACAAGTTCTCTAGTAACGCTATCAACTTCAACAGAGTCGATTCCTTCTACCATAACTCTGATAAAAGATTCTGTTCCAGAGGGTCTCAGGACGATTCTTAAATCCTCTCTCTCTTCGAGTTCTGATAGTCTGGATTTGATCTTTTCACACTCCATAACACTCTTTTTATCTGATACAGGAACGTTTTCCAGCAATTGTGGGTAGACGGGAAAAGCTTTTAGAAAGCCATCAAGCGACTGGCCAAGCTTCTCAAGTGTGTTTAGTGTCTCCAGAGAGGTTATGAGTCCATCGCCCGTAGTACTCCTGTCAAGGAAGATTATGTGTCCAGACTGTTCTCCTCCCAGAACGCTTCCGGTCTTCAGCATTCTTTCAAGAACATATTTGTCTCCCACTCTCGTTCTGTCAAGGCTTATATTTCTGCGCTTCAAGTACTCCTCAAATCCGAGATTAGACATCACTGTAGCGACAACCTTGCTTCCCTTAAGCCTCCCACAGGTGAGCATCTTCTCCGAGTTCAAGGCCATAAGCATATCGCCATCGATAAGCCTGGAACCAGATAGCACAAAGAGACAGCGGTCGGCATCTCCGTCGAATAGAATCCCGGTTTCATCTTCCTTGAGTACTTCCCCAAGAAACTCGGGATGCAAAGAGCCGCAGTCATCGTTTATATTTATCCCGTCGGGATCCATTCCCCTGTAATCGGCTTTTATGCCCAGAGCTTCATATACGGGCCTTATCACGGCAGAAATAGCACCGTTTGCACCGTCGACATACACCTTATATTCTGGGAACTCAGCCTCACCGAATATGCCTGTTATGTATTCTATAT
>LVBU01000231.1 GCA_001603185.1 Thermotogales bacterium Thermo_02
GAAACAGAGTCACATAATACTCTCAATAGAGATTTGATAGAACAGGCGAGATCTTTTTGCAGTTATTCTTGGCACGGTTTTGCATTTCAAGAATTGAAGAATCTTTTCTTATCGATTTGGGGAGTGGTAAGTATGAAACGGGGCTTTTCTCTTGTCGAGCTGTTGATAGTACTGGCAGTGATAGCCGCGATTATCGCGGTATTTGTTCCCGTTGCTTCGAACGCCTTGAAAAAGGCCTCTTCGGTAGCGATGGCAACAGATATCAGAACCCTTTCCAACGGACTATTCAACAGGGTGAATATCGATCACGACATTCCCGACAGCCTTTCCGAACTGGGAAGGAACATCGACAGAAGCAGCTACGGACTAGCCTGGAGAAAATTGGCAGAATATTACGAATTCGTCATATTTTCGGCTAGCTCCGTCGATGTGGCGAAAGTCTCTGCAATTCTGCCAAATGTTCGCAGCGAGAGCCCTGAAGGAGATTTCACATTTCTTGCGGACGGCAGGAACTCCTTTTCCAGTGCAAAGGTCTTCTATCATCTCTACATGGATCCCCTCGGAGTATCGACTCAAATAGCCTCTATTTACGATTATGAGTTCGGATCGGGAAAGACCGGAGTCGACGTCTTTGAATCGACGCACGGAACGTGGAATGTCACAGATGAAGGCATCGTACCAACGACTCCGCTGAATCAGAACAATGGGGAAAGCAGAGTGTTGCTCCCGGGAGATGATACCGCAGCAGACTACACGGTGGAAGTCCGTGTGTTATATGAGCCGGTAGAACCACCAAACGGTTACGCGATTTACGTAAGAGCGACAGGTTCTGCAGACAGTGTAACCGGCTACGCCTTTCAGGTCGATCCCGGCTACAACAGAGATGGTTTTAATGGTGGGTTCATAGTGAGACGCGTCGATAATGGTTCAGAGGAGAGTCCGATCATTACGGCCGCCTTCTCGAATTTCGGGATTAGTAGAGACAGCCTGCCTTCAGTTCAAAATATCACTATAACAGCCGAAGGAAACCATTTCACCATGACTTTCAATGGAGTCAAAGTGTTAGACTTCACGGACAATCGTTATTCCACGGGAAGAGTAGGCCTGAGAAGGTGGGGAAATGACAGGGTTGTCTTCCAGAACCTGCGAGTCAGATAGTCACCACCATTGATCTGAGGTGAGAAGGGGCGAGATGACGGGTCTGGGGTTTGGAGTCTGGAGTCTGGCAAGAGCGGAAGAGCTAAGAGATATTGGTTTTCTTACCTCTATCCTCTTACCCCTTACCTCTGTGGTCCACCTCCGCTTTGACCCCCAATGGTTGGACACGAAGTAAAGGAATCACGGTTTTAC